>MIAC01000290.1 GCA_001830475.1 Rhodospirillales bacterium RIFCSPLOWO2_12_FULL_67_15 | reverse complement strand
GCTGGCCGAACCCCGGACGATGATTGATGCCGAACTCGACGCCGCGCTCGGCTACGTGCGCGCCCGCCCGCAAATCCGCGAGGTCATTCTCACCGGCGGCGATCCCCTGGTGCTGTCGCCCGAGCGCCTCGCCCGCTTCGTCGCCGCGCTCGGTGCGATCCCCCATCTCGCGACCGTGCGCGTCCACAGCCGCGTGCCGATCGCGGAGCCGTCGCGGGTGACGCCCGCGCTCGTCGCCGCGCTCGCGACCGAAAAAGCCATGTATCTCGCGGTTCATTGCAATCACGCCCGCGAGCTCGCGCCCGCGGCCGTCGCCGCCTGCCGGATGTTCCTCGACGCCGGGATTCCGGTGCTCGCCCAGACCGTGCTGCTCCGTGGCGTCAACGACACCGCCGACGCGCTCGCCGAGCTGATGTCCGCCCTGGTCGCCGCCCGCATCAAGCCCTACTACCTGCATCACTGCGACATGGTGGCGGGGGCTTCGCACTTCCGCACCACAGTCGGCGAAGGCCGCGCCCTGATGGCGGAGCTCCGTCGCCGGGTTTCGGGCTTGGCGCTGCCCACCTACGTGCTCGATATCCCCGGCGGCGCGGGCAAGGTTCCGGTCGAAACCGGCTACGGCCCCGACGGCGAAGGGCGGGTCGAGGACGCCTCGGGGCGCGCGCATCGCTATCCGCCGGAATGATTCTTCGCCCCTAGACGTTGCCAGCCCCGGTTGCGGCTGGTAGAAAGCGCCGCCATGAAAATCCAGGCCAACAACATCCGTCCCGGCAACGTCATCGAGCACGACGGCAAGCAGTGGTCGGTGCTGAAAATCCAGCTCATCCAGCCGGGCAAGGGCGGCGCGTTCATCCAGGTCGAGATGCGCGACGTCGCGAGCGGCGTCAAGACCAACGAGCGCTGGCGCACCCAGGACACCGTCGAGAAACTGTCGGTGGATTCGCGCGAATATTCCTATCTCTACGCCGAGGGCGACATGCTGACCTTCATGGACGCCGAGACCTACGAGCAGATCCCGTTGCCCAAGGAGATGCTCGGCGCCGCGGCCGCGTTCCTGCAGGAAAACATGCACGTCGCCATGGACCTGATCGAGGGCAAGCCGGTCGCCGTGCACCTGCCGCAGACGGTGGTGCTCGCGGTGACCGAGGCCGATCCGGTGGTCAGGGGGCAGACCGCGGCCTCGTCCTACAAGCCGGCGATGTTGGCGAACGGCGTGCGCACCATGGTGCCCCCGTTCATCGAGGCGGGCACCCGCATCGTCGTCAACACCGAGGACGGCTCGTACGTGGAACGCGCCAAGTCGTGACGGTAGGGAGCGGCGGATGACGACGCGATCGGCCCTGATCACCGTCATGACCGCCGCCGCGCAGAAGGCGGGGCGGGCGCTCACGCGCGACTTCGGCGAGGTCGAGCACCTCCAGGTTTCCAGGAAAGGCCCGTCCGACTTCGTCTCCGCGGCCGACCACAAGGCCGAAAAGGTCGCGCGCGAGCACCTCGCCCGCGTTCGCCCGCGCTACGGTTTCCTGATGGAAGAAAGCGGCGCAAGCGCGGGAGCCGATACGTCAAACCGCTGGATCGTCGACCCGCTCGACGGAACCACCAATTTCCTCCACGGCATTCCCCACTTCGCGGTCTCGATCGCGCTCGAGCGCGACGGCGAACTGGTCGCGGGCGTCGTCTACAACCCGATCACCGACGAGCTCTACTGGGCGGAAAAAGGTCAAGGCGCGTATCTCAACGGCCGGCGGCTCCGGGTTTCGGCGCGCAAGGCCATGGCGGTTTCGCTCTTCGCCACCGGGATACCCTTCGCCGGCCGGCGCGATCACGAGCTGTTCCTGCGCCAGTTGGCCCAGGTCATGGCGGTCTCGGCCGGGGTGCGGCGGTTCGGCGCGGCGGCGCTCGATCTCGCCTACCTCGCCGCCGGCCGCTACGACGGATTCTGGGAAACCGGCCTGCAGCCCTGGGACATGGCCGCCGGTATCGTGCTGGTGCGCGAGGCCGGGGGGTTCGTCAGCGATCTCGACGGCCGGCCGACGATGATGGCGAGCGGCGATATTCTCGCCGCCAACGAATCGCTGCACGATTCTCTCGGCCAACTGCTGCGCGCCTGCCGCTAGGAGCAGGTTGCGTTCAGCAGGAATCGTCACCCCCGCGCAAGCGGGGGTCCAGGTTCTTGAAAAAGCTGGATTCCCGCTTTCGCGGGAATGACGAGATGAACGCATCTGGCCGCAACCTGCGCTACGCGGTTGTGCGGCGCGACCGCCTTGGTTTATGGTGACTTTGGTTTAGAATCGCCTCGGTTTGGGGTGGCGGGAATGGGGCACGAGGGACCACTATCGATGTCGGGCCGGCGCGACGGTTGCACGGGAAGCTTGAGCGCGCGAGCCGCCGTCGCGGCCTTCGCCGCCCTCGTGTTCGCCTCCGCCGCCGCCGCCCAAGGCGCCGGACCTTATTACGACGACGACTCCGTCCTCGTCGATTTGAGCGTGATCGACGACGGCGGTTTCGGCCGGCGGCCCGCGCTCCTGCCTCCGGCCGGGGTCGTTCCGGGTACCGGTTCCGTGCAAATGCCGGGGACCGAGAT
>MIAC01000289.1:12680-12766 GCA_001830475.1 Rhodospirillales bacterium RIFCSPLOWO2_12_FULL_67_15 | reverse complement strand
GCCTTCGCCGAGCGCGCCGAGAAGGGCGTCGGTGAGCGCGTGCAGCCCGACGTCGGCATCCGAATGGCCTTCGAGCCCCGCCTCGT
>MIAC01000289.1:0-12572 GCA_001830475.1 Rhodospirillales bacterium RIFCSPLOWO2_12_FULL_67_15 | reverse complement strand
CGCGGGCCCAGTCCTCGGGCGTGGTCAACTTGGCGTTGTCCTCGCTGCCTTCGACCACGGCGACGGCGAGCCCGGCCATCTCCGCGAGTTGGGCGTCGTCGGTCGCCTCGACATCGGCGAGGCGGCGGTGCGCCGCGAGGATGTCGTCGAAGCGGAACCCTTGCGGGGTCTGCGCCCGCCACAATCCGGCGCGCGGCACGGTCGCGACGACGCGGCGGTTTTCGTCGGCGCGCTTCAGCGTGTCGGCGACGGGCAAGGCGGGGATCGCGGCCGGCGCCGTCGCCAGCGCGTCGAGCACACGCGAGATCAGCTGGGCGTCCGGAAGCGGCCGGGCCGCGTCGTGGATCAGAACCAATCGCGGACGCATTTCGACCAGGCTTTCCAGGCCGCGCCGCACCGATTCCTGGCGCGTCGCGCCGCCGGCGACGAAGGGCAGGCAGGCGAGGCCCGCGCTCGCGGCCAGGAATAGGTCGCGATGGTCGGGGTGTATGACCGCGCGGACCTGATCGACCCGGGGATGGTCGAGAAAAGCCGAAAGCGCGCGGCGAATCACCGGCTCGCCCGCGAGCGCCAGGTACTGCTTGGGCGTCGCGCCGCCGAACCGCGCTCCCCGGCCCGCGCCCACCACCAACGCCACGCACTCGGTCATGTGTTTCCGTGCCTATCCCGCTCGTCGCCCAAATGTGTAGCTCCCGGATTCCGCCTCGCCAAGCCTGTTCCCGCTGGTTCCCGCAGGACCTCTTGCCAAGGGCTCCCACGGCGCGCGATTGTGCGCCCGCTATGACGGAAAGCCTGCTTTACAGCCTGGCCGCCATCGTTTCGCTGCTGCCGCTCGGCGCGGTCGGATTCCGGCGCGAAAGCGACCGCGACGCCCTCTATCTTGCCGCGCTCGCGGCGGCGGTAATCGTTCCGGTCGGCATCGCCGCCCAGCGCCTGTCTGGCGCCTGGCGCACGGACCTCTCGACCGCGCTCTGGGTGACGGTGGCCGCAGGCATGGCCGTGTTCGGTCTCGCCGCGCTCAGCTCCCGTCCGGCCGGAAAGCTCGCGCCTCTGCTCGGACCCTACATGGCGGTGCTCGCGGTGCTCGCCGCGCTGTGGCAGCACGCGCCGGCCCGCCCCCTTGCGCCCGAGGCGTCGGCCTCGCTCTGGGTCGCGTTGCACATCGCCGCCGCGGTCGCGACCTATGCGTTGGTCACCGTCGCCGCGGTCGCGGCGCTCGCGGCGTTTCTTCAGGAGCGTGCCCTCAAGGCTCGCGCGCCGACGGCGTTGACGCGCGCGCTCCCGTCGATCGCCGATTGCGAGCATTTGGTGGTGCGGCTGTTGGTGATCGCCGAAGGCATACTCGCCGCCGGACTTGCGACCGGGATGGCCTCGCTCTACCTGGAGAAAGGAGCGTTGCTCGCCTTCGACCACAAGACGGTACTGACCATCGCCTCGTTCCTGGTGCTTGCGGGACTCCTGATCGGACACTTCCGCGCCGGGGTCAGGGGACGCCAGGCGGCGCGCTATGTGCTGGTCGGCTACCTCCTGCTCACCCTCGGCTACCCCGGGGTCAAGTTCGTGACCGAGGTCTTGTTGGGGCGTTGAGCCGCGGGGCGATTCCGCCGCTCTTGCGGCGGGCCTGTTTTGATGTATATTATTGGTATATATCAAATTGAGGAGGGCGCCGTGTCCCGCTCCGGAGTCGCCAAAATCTTCATGCACGGGCGCAGTCAGGCCGTGCGCCTGCCGCTGGCCTTTCGCCTGCCCGGCAAGCGCGCGCGCGTCCGTCACTTCAAGGACGGTATCCTTCTCGAACCCCTCGCGACGGACCTGGACGCATGGTTCGCCGCATTGGACCGTTTCGCCGGCGTCCCGTTCATGGCGGACGGCCGCCGTCAACCGCCTACGCCGGAAACCGAAGACTTGTTCGAGTGAACTATCTTCTCGACACCAACGCCGTCATCGCGCTGATCAAGGGCACCCCTCCGGGAGTGCGCCGCCGCCTACGACGCGCGGCATCCGGTCATGCAATTGTTTCCATCTCGACACTCGTCCTGTTCGAACTGTGGTACGGCGTCGCTCGAAGCGCGCGGCGCCGGGAAAATGCCGAACGGCTACGGATATTCCTCTCCGGTGACGTTGGCGTCCTTCCGTTCGAGGAGGAAGACGCCGTGATTGCCGGCGAGCTGCGCGCATCCTTGGAAGCAGCGGGAACGCCGATCGGGGCCTATGATGTTTTGATCGCCGCCCAGGCGCTCAGAACCGGTTCGGCTCTCGTGACCGCGAATGTCTCTGAATTCTCCCGCGTGCGCGGGCTCGCCTGGCAAGACTGGGGAGCCAAGGCTTGAAACGTGCCTAGCCGGGCGGTCTTTTCTCCACTCCTCGATCGGCTTGCATATTTGGGCCGTTTGCCCAATAAATAGGCACCCATTTTTCCAAT
This sequence comes from Rhodospirillales bacterium RIFCSPLOWO2_12_FULL_67_15, assembly GCA_001830475.1. GTDB lineage: Bacteria > Pseudomonadota > Alphaproteobacteria > Rhodospirillales > 2-12-FULL-67-15 > 2-12-FULL-67-15. Next base: position 10,150 of record MIAC01000289.1, on the reverse strand, counting down.
CCATCATGGTTTTTAATGACGTTGCAAATCGGCCACATCCGCCTGAAAAACCCTGTAATCCTGGCGCCAATGTCGGGTGTGACGGATTTGCCGTTCCGCCGTCTGGTGCGCCGCCTCGGGGTCGGGCTGGTGGTTTCCGAAATGATCGCAAGCAAGGCGGTGATCCGCGAGGCCAAGAAAACCCTGCGCATGGCCGCGTCCAGCCCCGAAGAGCAGCCGATGGCCGTCCAGCTCGCCGGGTGCGAGCCCGAGGTCATGGCCGAAGCCGCGCGCATCAACGTCGCGCGCGGGGCCCAATTGATCGACATCAACATGGGCTGCCCGGTGAAAAAGGTGGTGAACGGCGACGCCGGCTCCGCCCTGATGCGCGACGAGAGTCTCGCCGGGCGTATTCTTGAGGCGGTGGTCAAGGCGGTGCCGGTGCCGGTGACGCTCAAGATGCGCACCGGTTGGGACGACAACAGCCGCAACGCGCCCAGGCTGGCGAAAATCGCCGAAGAGAGCGGCATCCAGGCGGTGACGGTGCACGGCCGCACCCGCTGCCAGTTCTATTCGGGCCGCGCCGACTGGGCGTTCATCCGCGCGGTGAAAGAGGCGGTGCGGATTCCGGTCATCGGCAACGGCGACGTCGCCAGCCCCGAGGACGCGCGCCGCCTGCTCGATGAATCCGGCGCCGACGGGGTGATGGTCGGGCGCGGCGCCTACGGCTGGCCATGGCTCCCGGACCAGATCCAGCGCTTCCTCGCGACCGGCGAGCGCGTACCCGACCCGCCGCTCGGCCGGCAGCTCGCCATTCTGCTCGCCCACTTCGAGGACATTCTCGTCCATTACGGCATCGAGCCCGGGGTGCGTCTCGCGCGCAAGCATTTCGGCTGGTACAGCCGGGGCCTCCCGAATTCGGCCGAGTTCCGCGCCGAAATCAACCGGATCGCCGACGCGGGCGCGGTGCGCGAGCGGATCGTTTCCTTTTACGCGCCGCTCGCGGAACGCAGGGCGGCTTAAAACGTAATCCAATGCCGGTCCCGCTCCAAAGCCCGCGCCCGTCCGCCGCCGCCCGGCGCCCCGAATCCGAAGCGGTTCTCGCCGCGTTGGCGCTGCCCGTGATCGCGCTCGACCGCGCCGGGATCGTCGTCTACGCCAACGCCGCCGCCGAGCAAATGTTTCAAGCGAGCGCGAACCATCTGCTCGATCATCCGCTCGCCGCGCACATCCCGTCCGACAGCCCGATCTTCGCCCTGATCGGACAGTCGGCCGCGGCCTGCAACACGGTGGCCGAATACGGCGTCGCCATCGAAACCCCGCGCATGGGCCGGCACTTCGTCAACCTGCTCGCATCCCCGCTCGGCGACGCGGGCGAAGGCGTCGTCGTCATCTTCCAGCCCCGTTCGATCGCCGACAAGATCGACCGCCAGTTGACCCATCGCGGCGCGGCGCGGTCGGTCGCCGCCATGGCGGCGATGCTGGCGCACGAGGTCAAGAACCCGATGGCCGGCATTCGCGGCGCGGCGCAATTGCTCGAGGAGAACGCGCCGGCGCAGGATAAGGCTTTGACGCGGCTGATTCGCGACGAGGCCGACCGGGTCTGCACCCTGGTCGACCGCATGGACATCTTCTCCGCGAGCGGGCCTTTGAGCCGCGAGGCGGTCAACATTCACGAGGTTCTCGATCGCGTGCGCCGGATCGCCGAAAGCAGCTTCGCCCGCCATGTCCGCATCGCGATCGGCTTCGACCCGTCGCTGCCGCTCGTGTTCGGCAACCGCGACCAGTTGATCCAGGTCTTTCTCAACCTGGTCAAGAACGCCGCCGAGGCCTGCCCGCCGACGGGCGGCGAGATCGGGCTTTTGACCGCGTACCAGCAGGGCGTGAAGTTCGCCGTGCCGGGATCGAACTCGCGCGTGCACCTGCCGCTCGCCATCAGCGTCCGCGACAATGGCGAGGGCATCCCCGAGGATATCCGCGGCTGCCTGTTCGATCCCTTCGTCACTTCCAAGCCCAAGGGCAGCGGCCTCGGCCTCGCGCTGGTCGCCAAGATCATCGGCGACCATGGCGGGGTGATCGAATTCGACAGCCGGCCGAAACAGACCTTCTTTCGGATCATGCTGCCCATGTACCGCGACGAATCGGGGCGCGCGGTGGCGGGAGGCGACGGATGAGCGCGCCGGTCATCCTCGTCGCCGACGACGATAGCGGCGTGCGCACGGTCGTGACCCATGCGCTCGATCGCGCCGGGTTCGAGGTCCGCGCCACCGGCACCGCGGCGACGCTGTGGTCCTGGATCGCGGACGGGGAGGGCGATCTCGTCATCACCGACGTCCTCATGCCCGACGAAAACGGCCTCGACTTGATCCCGCGCATCCGCAAATTGCGGCCCGAGTTGCGCGTGATCGTGATGAGCGCGCAAAGCACGCTGCTCACCGCCGTCAAGGCGACCGAACGCGGCGCGTTCGAATATCTGCCCAAGCCCTTCGACATCGCCGCCCTGGTCGGCGTCGCCCGCCGCGCGCTGGACGCGCAGAAGAAGGGCGGTCCGGGCGCCGTCGCCGCGGCCGAAGCCGGCGAGAAGTTGCCGCTGATCGGCCGCTCGCCGGCGATGCAGGATATCTACCGCACCATCGCGCGACTGATGGGCACCGACCTCACGGTGATGATCACCGGAGAGTCGGGAACCGGGAAAGAGCTGGTCGCGCGCGCGCTGCACACGCTCGGCAAGCGCCGGCACGGGCCTTTCGTCGCCATCAACATGGCGGCGATCCCGCGCGAATTGGTGGAAAGCGAGCTTTTCGGCCACGAGAAGGGCGCTTTCACCGGCGCGATTCAGCGCAGCTCCGGCCGTTTCGAGCAAGCCGAAGGCGGCACGCTGTTCCTCGACGAGATCGGCGACATGCCGCCCGAGGCGCAGACCCGGCTCCTGCGCGTGCTGCAGGAGGGCGAATACACCCGCGTCGGCGGCCGCACCCCGATCCGCGCCAACGTGCGCATCGTCGCCGCCACTCACCACGATCTGCGCCGTTTGATCCGCCAGGGCCAGTTCCGCGAAGACCTGTTCTACCGGATCAACGTCGTGCCGATCCGCCTCCCGCCCTTGCGCGAGCGGACCGAGGACATTCCCGAGCTCATCCGCCACTTCCTCGCGAGCGCCGCGGCCGAGGGCTTGCCGTCCAAGAGCATCGATCCGGTCGCCATGGATCGGCTCAAGGCCTATCGCTGGCCCGGCAACGTGCGCGAATTGGAAAACCTGGTGCGGCGTCTCGCCGCGCTGCACGCCGATGAGATTGTCGGCGTCGAAGCGATCGAAGCCGAACTCGCCGACACGACCGTCGCCACCGGCGAGGCCACCGAGGATAAGGGCGGTAGCCTCGGCCATTCGGTCGAGCGGCATCTCGCCGCGTACTTTTCCGCGCATGGGGGAGGGCTGCCGCCGGCCGGGCTTTACGAGCGCGTCCTGCAGGAAATCGAGCGACCGTTGATCGCGCTGACCCTGAAGGCCACGCGCGGCAACCAGGTCCGCGCCGCCGATCTGCTCGGACTCAATCGCAACACGCTGCGCAAGAAGATCCGCGATCTCCACGTCGCCGTGACCCGGGGCGGTGCGAAATGACCGGGGACAAGAGCCCTTGGCTCGGCGCGTGGCTGCGCTTCCGCGTTTGGGCGCGGCGGGTGAAACTCTCGCGCAACCTCGGCTATGTTCTCGGAGCGGCCGCCGTCGCCTCGGGTGTCGCCACCGTCGCCGCCTTGACCGGAACGCAGAAAGGTTCTTCCGACCTGCAAACGGTGGTGGCGCTGCTCTATCTCGACGTCGTGCTGCTGTTGCTGCTTGCGGCCGTGGTCGCCCGCAAGCTGATCCAGGTCTGGGCGGAACGCCGCCGCGGCCGCGGCGGCGCCGGGTTGCATGTGCGCTTCGCCGTGCTGTTCAGCGCTGTCGCCGTGACGCCCGCCGTTCTCGTCGTCGCCTTTTCCGCGATTTTCCTCAACGTCGGCATCCAGGGTTGGTTCGGCGAAAGGGTCAGCACCGCTTTGAGCGCCTCGACCACCGTGGCGCGGGCCTACCTGCAGGAACACCGCAATACGATCCGCGGCGACGCGCTCGCCATCGCCGCCGAGCTCAACGACAACGCCGCGACGCTCGCGCAGCGGCCGGCCGCGTTGCGGGATATGCTCGCCAACGCGGCGGCGCAACGGTCGCTGCCCGAAGTCGTGGTGTTGGACGGATTCGGGCGGGTGGTGGCGCGCTCGGCGCTTGCGCTGTCGCTGGAATTCGACCGGGTGCCGACCGAGGCGATCGAGGCCGCGCGGCGCGGCGAGGTCGTGGTGCTGACCGGCGACCAGGACGACCGCGTGCGCGCCGTGGTCCGGCTGGCGCGCTTCGTCGATGCCTATCTGCTCGTCGGACGCTTCGTCGATTCGCGCATCATCGACCATATTCAGCGGGTCGAGCGCGCCGTATCCCAGTACCAGGCGACGCAACAGCAAAGCCGCGGCATCCAGATCAGCTTCGTCGCCATGTTCGTCCTGGTCGCCGTGCTGCTTCTGCTCGCGGCGGTGTGGGTCGGGCTCACGCTCGCGACCCAGATGGCGGAACCGATCGTCGAACTGATCGACGCCGCCGAACGGGTGCGCGAAGGCGATCTCTCGGTGCGGGTGGATGCGCGCGGCAGCGGCGACGAAGTGGCCAGGCTCGGCCGCGCGTTCAACCGGATGACAAGCCAGATCGAAACCCAGCGCCAGGGCCTGGTCGAAGCCAACCGTCAGATCGACGAGCGCCGCCGCTTCACCGAAGCCGTGCTCACCGGCGTCAGCGCCGGCGTGATCGGCCTGAACGCCGCCGGCGCGGTCAACCTTCCCAACCGCTCGGCTGCCGAACTGCTCGGCGTGGATCTCGCGGCCAAGGCGGGCATGCCGCTCCGCGCGATCGTGCCGGAAATGGCCCCGCTCCTGGACGAGGCCGCGGCCCGCCCCGACCGCCTCGTTCAGGACCAGATTCGTTTTTCCCGCCAAGGCCAGCCGCGCATGCTGCACGTGCGCCTCTCGGCCGAGCGCAACGAGGGCGAGGTGATCGGCTATGTCGTCACCTTCGACGACATCACCGATCTGTTGTCGGCGCAGCGCACCGCCGCCTGGGCCGACGTGGCGCGCCGCATTGCCCACGAGATCAAGAACCCGCTCACTCCGATCCAGCTTTCCGCCGAACGCCTCAAGCGCAAGTACCTGAAGGAGATCGTGACCGACCCCGAGACGTTCGCCACCTGCACCGAAACCATCATCCGTCAGGTCGAGGACATCGGCCGGATGGTGGACGAGTTTTCCTCCTTCGCGCGGATGCCGCAGCCTTCGCTCAAGCCCGAGAATCTCAGCGAGATTTGCCGCCAAGCCGTGTTCCTGGAGCGCGCCCGGCATCCCGCGGTCGAGTTCATCCTCGAACTTCCACCCACGGACGTTCCGCTCTTCTGCGACGTTCGCCAGGTCAGCCGGGCGATCGTCAACGTGCTCAAGAACGGGGCCGAGTCCGCCGAGTCCGCTCAGCAAACCGCGCCTGAAGGCGTGACGCCGCGTCCGGTCTGGGTGCGGCTCAAGCTCACCCCCGGCGCGGCGGCGCGAGGGCTCGCCACTCTCGTCACCATCGAGGATAACGGCGCCGGTCTCCCCGCCGAGCACCGCGACAGTCTGACCGAACCTTATGTGACGACGCGCACCAAGGGAACCGGCCTCGGGCTCGCCATCGTCAAGAAGATCATGGAAGACCACAACGGCGAGATTCTGCTCGACGACCGCGAGGGCGGTGGCGCGCGGGTGTCGCTCGCGTTCAAGGGCGCAACGGCCAAGGACAAAGGCGCCGATAATAACGGCGGCGGAGAATCCATAGTTGGCCCGCCTACCGGCGGGACCGCCGCCGCGAGCGACCCCCGGGTCGAAGAGCCCGGGGGCTCGCGGCGTCATAAGGATGGCGGCGGGGATTCGCCCGCCGCCGCGCATCCGCCCGTTGCGATGGCGAAAGGTTCCTGACGGAATCCAGCGAACATGGCGCACGACATCCTGATCGTAGACGACGAAGCCGACATCCGGGCCCTGGTCTCGGGCATCCTGGAAGACGAGGGCTTTCAGGTGCGCGAGGCCGCCACCAGCGCCGCCGCCTTGCAGAGCGTCGAATCGCGCCGGCCGAGCCTGGTGTTGCTCGACATCTGGCTGCAAGGCAGCGACATGGACGGTCTCGGAGTCCTGAAGGAGATCAAGCGCGATCATCCGGCGGTGCCGGTGGTGATCATGAGCGGGCACGGCACCATCGAGGTCGCCGTCTCGGCGATCAAGCTCGGCGCCTACGACTTCATCGAAAAGCCGTTCAAGGCCGACCGCCTGCTTTTGGCGGTCGAGCGGGCGATCGAGGCCGCCCGGCTCCGGCGCGAGGTCGAGGAGCTTCGCCTGCGCGCGGGCGTCGAGGCCGAACTGATCGGCGAGTCGCACGCCATCCGCGAAGTGCTGCAAGCCATCGGCCGGGTCGCGCCCGCCAACAGCCGCGTCCTCATCGCCGGACCGGCCGGTTCGGGCAAGGAGGTGGCGGCGCGCATGATCCACGCCCGCTCGCGCCGTTCGGGCGGTCCGTTCGTGGTCCTCAACTGCGCCACCCTCAGGCCCGAACATTTCGAAGAGGAACTGTTCGGAGTCGAAGACGTGGGCGCGGCCGGCGCGGAGGGGCGCCTGCGCCACGGCATCCTCGAGCGCGCGCATACCGGCACGCTGCTGCTCGACGAGGTCGCCGACATGCCGACCGAGACTCAAGGCAAAATCGTCCGCGTCCTGCAAGATCAGGTCTTCCGCCGTGTCGGCGGGCGGATCGCGGTCGAGGTGGACGCGCGCGTCTTCGCTACCTCGACCCGGGACCTCGGCGAGGAAGTCAAGGCCGGCCGGATGCGCGAGGACTTGTTCTACCGCCTCAATGTCGTGCCCGTGGTGCTGCCCGCGCTCCGCGTCCGGCGCGAGGACATCCCTTTGCTGGCGCGATACTTCATGGTCCGCGCGGCGAGCGCCATCGGCCAGCCGCCGCGCGAGTTCACCGAGGATTCCATCGCCACGCTTCAATCCTACGATTGGCCGGGCAATGTCCGCGAGCTGCGCAACATCGTCGAGCGCCTTCTCATTCTCGCGCCGGGCGATCCGTCGCAGCCGATTCGCGCCGATCATCTCCCGCCCGAGATCGGCTCGGCCGCGCCCATCTCGCGCGGATGGGAGCGGGGCGCGGAAATCATGGGCTTGCCGCTGCGCGAGGCGCGCGAGAACTTCGAGCGGGAATATCTTCTCGCCCAGATTTCCCGCTTCGGGGGTAATATCTCGCGCACCGCCTCGTTCGTCGGGATGGAGCGCTCCGCGCTGCACCGCAAGCTCAAGATGCTCGGCGTCAACACCGAGGAAAAACAGCCGTCATGAAAGTTCTCATTTGCGGCGCCGGCCAGGTCGGTTTCAACATCGCCCGCCACTTGGCGAAGGAGAACAACGCCGTCACCGTCATCGACCAATCGCCGGACTTGATCCGCCGCATCGGCGACACCCTGGACGTCCAGGGGTTCGTCGGCCACGCCTCCAACCCCGAGGTGCTGGAGGAAGCCGGAATCAGGGACGCCGACATGATCATCGCCGTCACCTACGCCGACGAGGTGAACATGGTCGCCTGCCAGGTCGCGCACTCGCTGTTCGGGGTGCCGACCAAGATCGCCCGCGTCCGCCAGCAGAGCTATCTGCAGCCGATCTACGCCAATCTGTTTTCGCCCGATCACCTGCCGATCGACGTGGTGATTTCGCCCGAAATCGAGGTCGCCCGCTCGATCGCGCGGCGGATCAAGGTTCCCGGCGCGGTCGAAATGATCCCGCTCGCCGGCGATAAGGTGCGGCTGATCGGCGTGCGCTGCCGCGAAACCTGCCCGATCGTGAACACGCCGTTGCGCCAACTCACCCAACTGTTTCCCGACCTCAATATCGTCATCGTCGGCATCATCCGCGAAGGCAAGGCGATGGTGCCGGCCGCGGACGACTCGATGCTGTCCGGCGACGAGGTCTATTTCGTGGTCGAGACCGCGCAACTCGCCCGCGCCATGGGCGCCTTCGGCCACGAGGAGTCGGAAACCCGCCGCTTGCTTGTTTTCGGCGGCGGCAACGTCGGCATGTTCCTCGCCCAGGAGATCGAGCGCGACTACCCGTGGATCCGGACCAAGATCGTCGAGGCCAACGCCGAACGCGCCGAGCGCGCCGCCGGAATGCTGGAGCGCACGGTCGTGCTCCGCGGCGACGTTCTCGACGCGGAAATCCTGGAGGAGGCCGGCGTCGGCGCGGCGGAAACGGTCGTCGCCGTCACCAACAACGACGAAACCAACATCCTGTCTTGCCTGCTCGCCAAGAGCCATGGAAATCCGCGCACCATCGCGCTGGTCAACAAGCTCGCCTTCGAATCGCTGGTGATGACGCTCGGTATCGACGTGGTGGTGGTGCCGCGCAACATCACGGTTTCGACCATTCTCCAGCACGTCCGGCGCGGCCGCATCCACGCCGCGCACGCGTTGCGCGAGGGCTTCGGCGAGTTGATCGAGGCGGAAGCGATGGCAACCTCGCCCCTGGTCGGAGCCCCGCTCAAGGACGTGAAGTTGCCCCAAGGCGTCCTGATCGGCGCCATCGTGCGCGAAGGAGCCATGATCTACCCGCGCCCCTCGACCGTGATCAAACCGAAGGACCGGATCATTCTGTTCGCCGCCGCCGAATCCGTGCGCAAGGTCGAGCAGATGTTCTCGGTCCAGCTCGAATTCTTCTGATTCTCCGGCTTCGCTCGACCACATGATCCGTTCTTTGTCGCGGCCGCGCGCCGTGCTGTTCGACTGGGACAACACCCTGGTGGACAGTTGGACGACCATCGCCGATGCCCTCAACACGACGTTGCAAACCTTCGGCCACGCCCCCTGGACGATGGCGGAGGTGAAGACGCGCGTGCGCAAATCGATGCGCGACAGCTTTCCCAAGCTGTTCGGCGCGCGCGCCGACGAGGCGGCGCGGGTCTTCTACCGGCGTTTCGAGGCCATCCACGTCGCCAGGCTGGCTCCGGTCCCGGGAGCGGCGGAAGCGCTGGCCGAACTGGCGGCCGCCGGGTTCTATCTCGCCGTGGTCAGCAACAAGAAAGGCGAATACCTGCGCCGCGAGGCGGCGCACCTCGGCTGGTCGCGTCACTTCGGCCGTCTCGTCGGCGCGCTCGACGCCGAGCGCGACAAACCCGCGCTCGAACCGGTCCTGCTCGCCCTCGAAGGCAGCGGGGTCGCGCCCGGGGCGGACGTCTGGATCGCCGGCGATGCCGACATCGACCTGGAATGCGCGCGAAACGCGGCGTGCGTGCCGATTTTGGTGCGCGAATCCCCCCCCGAAGCCAGCGAATTTCTGAGCCATCCTCCGGCCCGGCACTTTCCCGACTGCCGGGCACTTTCCAACGCCCTGAAATCGCTATAACCTCGGCTTTCCGCAAGGAGGCGTACCGAAAACACGGAGGACCGGACGATCCGCCCCGGATCGTTCGCAAACACAACGAACAAGGGGGGCTTCAGCCGCATGTCGCCCGAAAAAGAAAAGTCGCAGAATGTCCAAGACGTATTCCTCAACCATATCCGCAAGAACAAGACGCCGGTCACGGTGTTCCTCGTCAACGGCGTGAAGCTGCAAGGCATCATCACCTGGTTCGACACCTTCTCGGTGCTGCTGCGCCGCGACGGCCACACCCAGCTCGTCTACAAGCACGCCATCTCGACCGTGATGCCGACGGGCCCGATCCAATTGTTCGAGCCCGACAAGGCCGAGGGCGCCGAACAGGGTTGATTTGAACGTTCCCGTGTTTCCCGGACGTGGTGGCGCTTTCGGCGCGCGCGGGCAAGCGTGCCTGGTCGTCCATCCCCACCGCCGCGCGCCGAAGCACGAAAACGGTTCGGCCCGGGATGCCGAGGCGCGGCTGGCGGAAGCCGTCCGGCTCGCCCAAGCCATCAACCTCGACGTCCGCCATGCCGAGATCGTCAACCTCGGCCGTCCTGTCCCCGCGACCCTGTTCGGCCGCGGCACGGTGGACCGCATCGGCCGCGTCGTCCTGCCGGGTCGCGAGGAGGGCGATCAAGGCAAGAAAGACAAGGCGGACGAGAAG
>MIAC01000288.1 GCA_001830475.1 Rhodospirillales bacterium RIFCSPLOWO2_12_FULL_67_15 | reverse complement strand
ACCGTCAACAGGACGGGGACGGCATAACGCTTGTGTTCGGGCCGGAACTTGAAGAGCAAGGAGGCCGCGACCGCGCCCCAGAACAGGCTTCCCGCCAGGATGGCCCAGTAGCCGCCGTAGACCCGCGTATACATGTCGCTAAATATGACGATGCCCGCGAAGGCGACGGCGATCAGCGCCGCGACGACTATGGATATGACGATCGGCAGCATGATCTCGGCGGGATGCCGCGCGGCGTCCCGTTTCCGGCAACCGGCTACTGCGCCGCGACCATGTGCTGGCGCTCGGTGATGATCTGGTCGGCGTGCTTGCCGGTCAGTTCCTGGAGATGATCGAAGCGCCAGGCGAAGGTGCCGACGCCGAGCGTGGCCGAGCGCAACTCGACGATGAGGTCGTGCATCTCGGCCTGGGGCAGCAGCGCCAAAACCTGATCCCAGCCCTTCCAGTCGGGCTTGGTGTCGAAGCCGAGGATCTGGCCGCGCCGGCCGGAAACCAGGCGCTGCGCCTTGGAGGTGAAATCGCTCGGGATCGCGATCTCGACGTGGCAAATGGGCTCGAGCAGCACCGGCTGGCAGGCGGGCAGGCCTTCGCGCATGGCGAGCGCGCCCGCCTTCTTGAACGCCATGTCGGAACTGTCCACGGTGTGGAATTGGCCGTCGGTCAGCGTCACCGATAGGTCGACGACCGGAAAGCCGAGCGGACCGCGCCCGAGCGATTCGCGCACGCCCGCTTCCACCGCCGGGATGTACTGCCTCGGCACCGCGCCGCCGGTGATCGAGTTGGTGAAGGTGAAGCCCGAGCCGCGCGGCAAGGGCTTGATCTCCACGTGCACGTCGCCGAACTCGCCGTGGCCGCCGGACTGCTTCTTTTGGCGGGCGTGCTGCTTGACGCCCTTGCGGATCGTCTCCTTGTAGGGCACCTGCGGCCGTTTCGCCTTGACCGCGATATGGAAGCGCTGCTTGAGGCGGTCGAGCGCGATCTGCAGGTGCATTTCGCCCAAGCCCCAGAGCAGGAACTCGCCGGTGTCGGAATTGGGGCCGAAGGAGAGCGAGGGATCCTCCTCGACCAGCTTGGCGAGCACGGCGGTGAGCTTGACGTCGTCCTCGCGCTTCTCGGAGTGGATGGCGAGCGCGAACAGCGCCGCGAGCTTGGCCGGCCAGTTGGCGATCGCCTGCACCCCGGCCGCGGTCAGCGCCTGTCCCGTCGCCGGCCCTTCGGTGCGGGCGAGCGCGACCACTTCGCCGGCCGCCGCCTTGGCCGTTTTTTCCTGCTTGCCGCCGAGCAGACGCAGGAGCCCCCCGATCCGCGCGCCGCCCAGCGTCGCGCCTTCCGCGATGTCGCCGGCGAGCACGCGCACCAGCGAAAGCTTGCCGGTATGGCCCGCGTGCAGGGTCTTGAACACCGCCGCGGCCGGCCCGCCGCCGCTTGCAACTCCGAGACGCCGGGCGATGGCGCCGACTTCGGGCGCCTCGTGGCGCAAAGCCTTTAACAGCCGGCGCACGCCGTGGTCGCGATCGGCCGAGCCGAAGAACACCGGCACCACCTTGGATTCACCCAGGTCCTTGGCCAGCGTCTCGTAGATCGCGGCGGGGGGCGGAACCACGTCCTCCAAAAGCTGCTCGAGGAGCTTGTCGTCGAAGTCGGCGAGCGCCTCGAGCATCTCGGTCCGGGCTTTCGCCTCGCGCGGCTTGACGGTATCGGGAATCTGGATGAGTTCGGAGATCTTGCCCGGGGTCCAGCGGAACGCGCGCTCACTGACCAGGTCGACGTGACCGGTCACCTTGTCGCCTTCCCGGATCGGAATTTCGCGCATGACCAGCGGGTGGCGCGAGAGCCCCTGGAGGGCGTCGAGCGTCTCCTTCACGCTCCCCGCCGAAACGTCCATCTTGTTGACGAAGAGAAGATGCGGGATGTCCAAGTCGTCGAGGAACTTGAGCAGCGGCGCCATCGTCAGGACGCGGCCGACGTCGGATTCGCAAACCACCACCGCGGCGTCGGCGACCATCAGCGCGTTTTCGGATTCCTGCAGAAGCTCGATCGAGCCGGGGCAATCGAGGAAGGTCCACTTCTCGCCCAGGTACTCGGCGGAGGCGACGTTGACCTCGGTGCCGGAGCCGCGGGCGCGCGATTCGGGCGAGGAATCGCCGACCGTCGTGCCGTCCTTGCGCGCGCCTTTGCGCGGGATCGCGCCGCACTGGAACAGGAGGCTTTCGAGCAGCGCGGTCTTGCCGCCGAGATAGGGGCCGACCAGGGCCGCGACCCTGGGGCCGGACGGTTTTTTCGGCATGCTCCCTCCCGTTGCTGCGGGCCGTGGCGAAAAGGTTAGCCCCCCCGCCGCGGGAGTCCAAGAAAAAAGGGACTCCGCGGCGAATCCAAGGATCAGGTCAACGCGGCGCAGAAGCGTTGGATGCGCCGGCAGGCGTCTTCCAAAAGCTCGGTCGAGGTCGCGTAGGAAATGCGGAAGTGCGGACTGAGCCCGAACGCCTCGCCCTGCACCACCGCCACGCCCTCGGTCTCGAGGAGCGCGGTCGTGAAGTCGCCGTCGCTGGCAAGCGTTTGGCCGTTCGGCGCCTTCTTGCCCAGCGTGCCCGCGCAACTGGGGTAAACGTAGAACGCGCCCTCGGGGCGCGGACACGCGAGCCCCTTGGCCTGGTTGAGCATGGCGACGACCAGGTCGCGGCGCGTCTTGAACACCGCGTTGTTGCGGGCGATGAAATCGCTCGGCCCGTTCAACGCCGCGACCGCCGCCGCCTGGCTGATCGAGCTGGCGTTCGAGGTGCTGTGCGACTGGACCGCGTTCATCGCGCGGATCAGCTCGGCCGGGCCGCCGGCGTAGCCGATGCGCCAGCCGGTCATGCAATAGGCCTTGGAGACGCCGTTCATGGTCAGCGTCCGGGGATAGAGCTTCGGCTCGACCTGGGCGATGGTCGCGAATTTGAAATCGTCGTAGACGAGATGCTCGTACATGTCGTCGGTCAGGATCCAGACCTGGGGATGGGCGAGCAGCACGTCCGCGAGCGCCTTGAGATCGGCCGCGGTGTAGGCGGCCCCGCTCGGGTTGGAGGGCGAATTCAGGATCAGCCACTTGGTCTTGGGCCCGATCGCGCGCGCGAGATCGGCGGGCTTTAGCTTGAATCCGTTCGCGGCCGGGCAGGGGACGGAAACCGGCGTCCCTTCGGCGAGCAGCGTCATGTCCGGATACGAAACCCAATAGGGCGCGGGGATGATGACCTCGTCGCCCGCATCCAGGGTCGCCATCAGCGCGTTGTAGATCACCTGCTTGCCGCCGGTGCCGACGGTGACCTGCTCGGGGGTGTAGGCCAGCCCGTTCTCGCGCTCGAACTTGGCCGCGACCGCGCGGCGCAATTCGAGCGTGCCCTGGACGTCGGTGTACTTGGTTTCGCCCCGGTCGATCGCCGCCTTGGCCGCCGCCTTGATGTGATCGGGGGTGTCGAAGTCGGGCTCGCCCGCGCCGAGCCCGATCACGTCCTTGCCCTCGGCCTTCAACTGGCGCGCCTTCTGGGTGACCGCGATCGTCGGCGAGGGCTTGATGCGGGAAAGTCGCTGGGCGAAAAAGGACATGGGATGCGAGTTCCGTGCGGCCGGAGGGCAAAACGCGGGCCGCACACTACGCGCGCGAAGCCGTGCTGGCAACGCCGAATCGGCGTCGCCACCCCCTGGCGTTCGGGCTCCCCGCCTTCCAATATCTCCTCCATGAGCGGTCCGGCTTTCGTCAACCCCGAAATCTTCACCCCCGCGAAGCGCGCGGCCGTAGCCGACGGGCGGCGGTTCAAGCTCGTCTCCGACTACGATCCGGCGGGCGACCAGCCGCAGGCGATCGAAGGGCTCATCCGCGGCGCGCGCGCGGGCGAGCGCGACCAGGTGCTGCTCGGCGTCACCGGCTCGGGCAAGACGTTCACGGTCGCGCACGCGATCCAGGATTTGCAGCGCACCACTTTGGTGCTCGCGCCCAACAAGACGCTCGCCGCCCAGCTCTACGCCGAGATGAAGGGGTTCTTTCCCGGCAACGCGGTCGAGTATTTCGTCAGCTATTACGACTACTACCAGCCCGAGGCCTACGTGCCGCGCACCGACACCTACATCGAGAAGGACGCCTCGATCAACGAGCAGATCGACCGCATGCGCCACGCCGCGACCCGGGCGCTCTTGGAACGGAGCGACACGATCATCGTCGCCTCGGTTTCCTGCATCTACGGCATCGGCGCGGTCGAGACCTATTCGGAAATGGTGCTGACGCTGGCGGCCGGCGCGCGGATCGAGCGGGGCGCGCTCCAGAAGCGCCTGGTCGAGTTGCAATACCGGCGCAACGACCACGACTTTTTCCGCGGCGCCTTTCGCGTGCGCGGCGACGTGGTCGAGATCTTTCCCTCGCACCTCGAGGACCGCGCCTGGCGCGTCTCGCTCTTCGGCGACGAGATCGAGGGGCTTTGGGAGGTGGACGCGCTCACCGGCGAAAAGGCGGCGGCGCTTCCCGCCGTCACCGTTTTTCCCAACAGCCACTACGTCACGCCGCGCCCGACGCTGGTTCAGGCGATTCCCAAGATCAAGGCCGAGCTCAAGGACCGCATCGCATGGTTTCTCGCCCAAGGGCGGCATCTGGAGGCGGAACGGGTGCAACAACGCACCATGCTCGATGTCGAGATGCTGGAAACCACCGGCCATTGCGGCGGGATCGAGAACTACTCGCGCTATCTCACCGGGCGCAACCCCGGCGAGCCG
>MIAC01000287.1 GCA_001830475.1 Rhodospirillales bacterium RIFCSPLOWO2_12_FULL_67_15 | reverse complement strand
ATTGACGAAGGCTGAATGAACTTGGGCCGCGCTTTTGGCAGGCAGCGGGGGCGGCGTTGGCGCTGGCAGGACTGCCGAGTCGTCAATTCGTTCAAGAATGTTTTGAGTCGTTTTATGACTAAGATAAGAGAACCTAAGTGTCAGCACTTCGCGCAATTCCGGAATCTCTAAGAGACAGGCTTCCATTCGGCCCATGAAGAACCGACCGGCATCCTGTGGAGTCATTGAAGCGCGCGCGCCTCGACAGAGGGCCGTCCCAATCGCTGTAATGTCGGGATGGGTATTGGGCTCCGTGAACTTCTGGACCTCTGGAAGAAGTATCGGTCCGAAATCTTGAATCGCAGTCAATAGGTTGAGTTGGCCGAAGTGATGGCTGGTTTCGATGATCGCGCGTTCTAAAGCTGCGAGGACTTTCTTCTTGAGCTTTTGCTTCTTCCAAAAACGAATAAGCCATGTTTCGGCACGGTCGAGTGCCTTTCCGACCAACCACGTAGCAACGACCTTGAACACTTTGGCGGCGGCTATTTCATTCAGCATTTTTTCAGCGTATCGGACCCCTGGCCAGCAACAAAGTTCACTGAATTTCGATCAAGGCGACGGCGGGGCGAGCGGGTGCGGCTCGGGCTCGCCGTCGTCGCGGGCGGATTTTCCGAGATCGTTGACGGCGGCGAGCCGCTGCTTGACCCCGGGAATCGGGTCGGCCTCGACCAGCCCGTGCTCGTAGGCGACGATCTGGAGTCGGCCGCGCGCGAGCGCGAGCAATTCGCCCGCCTCGAGCAGGTGGTCGGGGTTGCGCGGCCGGGTGAAGCGCTCGTTGCCGCGCGCGAAGGTTTCGTAGAGCAGCGCGCCGCCTTCGATCAACAGGGCGATGAGCCTCGGCAAGATCGGCCGGTAAAGGTAGTTGACGACGACGACGCCGGCGAAGCGCCGGCCGGCGAGCAGGCCCGGCGGATCGAACACCGGGGCCCCGTCCTCGAGATCCGCTTGCACGATTTCGATTCCGGGCGGCGCATCTCGAGTCAGCGCCGCCGTGTCCTTGTCGAGCGCCACCACCGGATGCCCGCGCTGGCTGAGGAAGCGGGCGTTGCGCCCGCCGCCGCAGGCGAGGTCGAGGACGGGACCCTTAGCCGGGATCAGGTGGGCATAGCGCGCGACCCAGGGCGACGGGCTGGCGACGCGGAGATGGCGGGCGCGCAATTCGGACTCGGAAATCGCGGTTTCGGATGTCATGGGGGACCGACCCAAACATATAAATCATTTCAAAGTAAGCTCGGATATGCCAGATATTCGGAGCCCCGGACGTTATCTCGGGCCGCTCCGCAACCAAATGACCGGTTTTAGCGATGATCCTCTACCAGCTCCGCTGCGACCAAAACCACGAGTTCGAGGCCTGGTTCAAGGGCAGCGCCGGCTTCGAGGCCCAGAACCGCAAGGGCGCGGTGGAATGCCCCTTCTGCGGCACGGCCAAGATCGCAAAGGCGCCGATGGCGCCGAACGTGGTCGGGAGCCGGGGCGAGGCCGAGCCGCAACGTTCCGAGCGATCCCGCGAACTCGCCGACCAGGTCGTCGAGGCGGTCCGAAAGCTGCGCCGGCACGTCGAGGACAACTGCGACTACGTCGGCGACGCCTTCCCCGAGGAAGCGCGCCGCATCCACCATGGCGAAACGGAAGCGCGCGGCATCTACGGCGAGGCGACGCCGGACGAAGCGCGCCGGCTCGACGACGAAGGCATCGAGGTCTTCCGCCTGCCTGGACTCCCGCGCCGCAACGGTTGAGCGCGGCTTCCCCGCGACGATTAAGCGCGGCTCCGCCGCGACTTTTCCCGGCGCGGACCGTTTTTCGTCGCCACCATCATGTAATTGACCGCCGTGTCGTCGGCCTTGAGCCGCCATTCGCCCCGCCACGGATCGAAGACGACTCCGGCGGCGCGTTCCGCCGTCATCCCGGCCTGCGCGAGCATCGCCGCGAGATCGCCGGGCGGCACGAACTTGCGCCAATCGTGGGTGCCGGGGGGGATCCAGCCGAGCACGTATTCCGCCGCCACCTTGCCGAGCAGCAACGACTTCAAAGTCCTATTCAGGGTGGCGAGCACCATGATCCCGCCCGGCCGCACCAGCGCCGCGCAGGTTTCGACGAAAGCGCCCGCGTCGGCGACGTGCTCGATCACTTCCATGTTGAGAACCACGTCGAAGCGGGCGCGTTCCCGGACCAGGTCCTCCGGGGTCGCGGCGCGGTAGGCGATCGCGAGCTTGCCTTCGCGGGCGTGCGCGGCCGCGACGCGAATGTTTTCCGCGCCGGCGTCGATTCCGGTCACGCGCGCGCCGAGCCGGGCCATCGGCTCGCACAACAGCCCGCCGCCGCAGCCGACGTCGAGCACGTCGAGTCCTGCGAGCGGGCGCGCGGGCGAATCGTCGTGCGAAGGCACGCCTGACGGCGTGACGCGCGCGTTAAACGATGCGCCCCTCTCGGGGCGCGCGGCCGGGCGCACCTGCGCCACCGCGCGCGCCCGGCCGAAGCGCGCCGCAGCGGCGTCGCGAATGAAGGCGATGCGGACGGGGTTCAGCCGGTGCAGCGCCGCGAACGCGCCGGCGGCGTTCCACCAGTCCTGGGCCTCGGCCTCGAAGCGGGCGACCTCCGCGCGCACCGCCGTCGAAGGGCGGCGGGGACGCGGCTTGCGGCGCGGGTTATGGCGCGGTTTATGGCGGGGCGCGGCCATGGCGGGGCCTTATTGCCAGTTCGGATTGCCAGTTGGGAGCCGACAGAGTATGTAACCCCGCTTTGCGGCGCAACCCGTTCAACCTCGTCTGAGGAACCGGCTCCATGGCCCGGATCGTGATGAAATTCGGCGGCACCTCGGTCGCGGACACCGGCCACATCCGGGCGGCGGCCGATCGCGTCAAACGCGCGCGCGACGCCGGCGACGAGGTGGCGGTGGTGGTTTCCGCCATGGCCGGAGCCACCAACCAGCTTGCCGCCTGGGTGGGCGAGATCGGCGTGCTCCCCGCCGGGTCTTATGACGATATCGCGGCCGACGCCGCCGACCGCGAATCCGACGTGGTGGTGGCGACCGGCGAGCAGGTGACGTGCGGCCTGATGGCGCGCGCGCTCCAGGCGCTCGGCCTCAAGTCGCGCTCCTGGCTCGCCTGGCAGCTTCCGATCGTCAGCGACGACGCCCACGGCAAGGCGCGCATCGAGAGCATCGAGGCGAAGGACCTGCTCGCCGCGCTCGCCCATGGCGAGGTGCCGGTGGTTCCCGGTTTTCAGGGCGTGACCCGGGGCGGGCGGCTGACGACTTTGGGCCGCGGGGGATCCGATACCAGCGCGGTCGCGCTCGCGGCGACGCTGAGAGCGGATCGCTGCGACATCTATACCGACGTCGACGGGGTCTACACCTCCGACCCGCGCATCGTTGCCAAAGCGCGGAAGCTCGATAAAATCACCTACGAGGAAATGCTCGAGATGGCCTCGGTCGGGGCGAAAGTTTTGCAGACGCGCTCGGTCGAACTGGCCATGAAACAGGGCGTCCGGTTGCAGGTGCGATCGAGCTTCAGCGACGGACCCGGAACCTTGGTCGTGGACGAGGACGAAATCGTGGAAAAAGCTATGGTCAGCGGGGTCGCGTACAGCCGCGACGAAGCCAAAATCACTTTGAGCCGCGTCGCCGACCGGCCCGGCGTCGCCGCCGCCGTGTTCGGCCCGCTCGCGGACGCGAACGTCAACGTCGACGTGATCGTTCAGAACGTGTCCGCGGACGGCAGGACGACCGATCTCACCTTCACCGTCGTCAAGGCCGATCTCGATCGCGCCGTCGCCATCCTCGAGGCGCGCCGGAAGGAGCTCGGCTTTGCCGGGCTGATCCAGGACCGGAACGTGGTCAAGGTCTCGGTCATCGGCGTCGGCATGCGCAGCCACGCCGGCGTCGCGCAGCGCATGTTCAAGGCGCTGGCGGAGAAGGGCATCAACATCCAGGCGATCACCACCTCCGAGATCAAGATCAGCGTGCTGATCGCCGAGGAATATACCGAGCTTGCCGTCCGTGCGCTCCATTCGGCCTACGGCCTCGACGCCGATTAGATTAAGTTCTGGATCGGTTGGTATCATCATGCCCGCGCAAGCGGGCATCCATCTGAAAACATTCATACAAGCTGGACCCCCGCTTTCGCGGGGGTGACGAGAAGAAAAACGCGAGGTCTGCCCCCCGCAAGCGGGGGTGACGGTTTGGGGACATTCCTTAGTGGATGTAATGTGGTTGCGAACATG
>MIAC01000286.1:295-2877 GCA_001830475.1 Rhodospirillales bacterium RIFCSPLOWO2_12_FULL_67_15 | reverse complement strand
TCATGTCCTTCTGCGAGATCGGATCGTCGAAGCGCCGCCCGATCAGGCGCTTGATCGCGAACAGGGTGCGGATCGGGTTGGTCACCGCCTGGCGCTTGGCCGGCTGGCCGATCAGGCGTTCGCCCGAATCGGTGAAGGCGACCATCGAGGGCGTGGTGCGCGCGCCTTCGGCGTTCTCGATCACCTTGGGCGTCTTGCCCTCCATGATCGCGACGCAGGAATTGGTGGTGCCGAGGTCGATGCCGATGACTTTGCTCATGGTCCGCTGGTCCTTTGTAAGCCTATTAGCCGCTCCGGTTCGCAAGCCGCGCCCGGAACCCCTCTCGGGATCGCCCGGGCGCTTCCGTTCGGGGCCGCCGGCCCCGGCGAATGTCAGGGTTTTTATATAGGCGGGGGGCTAAGTCCCCGCAACCGGCGGGGTTTAGGAAAAACCGGCCCCGGGTCCCGAAAAACACACATGGTTAATGGGGGGTCCGCCCGCGGATTTATTCCCGGGCGAAAACCTTGGCCTGGCCCGAGGCGTCGCGGGTGCCGATTTCGTAGACGACGAAGGGGCCTTCCTTCTGGCCGGTCATGCCGGGCGAGCCCTGGGGCATGCCCGGCAGCGCGATGCCGCGGATTTCGGGCTTCTCGCCGAGCAGCTTACGCACCGCCGCGACCGGCACGTGGCCCTCGACCACGTAATTCCCGATCGTCATGGTGTGGCACGACGCGAGCTTGTCGGGAACGCCGGCCATGCGCCTGAGTGCGTCGAGCGCGGTCGTTTCCTTGATCCGGACCCGGAATCCCTCGCGTTCGAGAACACCCGCGTATTCGCCGCAGCAGCTGCAATCGGGATCCTTGTAGAGAACGGCATCGTCGGCCGCGCGCGATGCAAGCGGTGCGAGCGCAAAGACGAAAACCCATAGAGCGGCGAATATCGAACGGCGCATGGGGTTTCTCCTATAGCTGCTCGTCGAGCTTGGTTCCGGTTCCGCCCGCGGGCCGGTCGTAGGCGCCGGGCTTCTTCTCGCCGGCCTCGGCCGGGATGGACGCGGCGTTTTGATTTTGGGTCGGCACGGGACCGCCCTTGGCGATCGCGACCTTGGCCGCACGCAGCGGCCGGTTGTGCATGACGTAGCCGGCCTCCAGTTCCTGCACCACCGTACCGGAGGTTTTATCCTTGTCCTCGATCTCGAACATGGCTTCGTGCAGGTAGGGATCGAAGCGCTTGCCCAGCGCCTCGATGCGCCTGATGCCGAAACGCTCGAACACGGCGAGCAGCGCGCGCTCGGTCATCTCGACCCCGACGGCCAGGGTTTCGAGCGCCGGGTCTTTCGCGCGCGCCTCCGGCGCGATTAGGCTGAGCGCGCGGCCGAGATTGTCCGCGACCGGCACGATCTCGCGCGCGAAGTCGGCGGCGGCGTAGCGGATCGCCTCGATCTTTTCCGTCTCCACGCGCCGGCGCGTGTTTTCGGCCTCGGCCATGGCACGGAGCGCCTTGTCCTTCACCGCCGCCAGCTCGGCTTCGAGTTCGGCCTCGCGCGGGCTCCTGCCTGAGGCCTCGGCCGGGCCTTCGCCGCCGGGACTTACAACCGGAGACGGCTCGGGGGCGTTTTCGGAATCGGGGGCGGCGGGCGAGGCGGAATCGGCGGTCATGGGTTCAGGGGCCGTCGCGGTTGGAAACAAAACTCAGCCGAGCAGCCGCCCGACCAGTTTCGCGGTGTAGTCGACCAGCGGAATGATCCGGGCGTAGTTGATGCGCGTCGGCCCGATCACGCCGATGGCTCCCACCACCTTCTCCCGGCCGTCGCGGTAGGGCCCGACGATCATCGAGCAGCCGGACGTGCCGAAAAGCGGGTTGTCGGAGCCGATGAAAATTTGGACTCCTTCCGCCCGGTCCGCAAGGGAAAGAAGCTTGAGCAGCGTTTCCTTCGTCTCCAGGGCCTCGAACAGCGCGCGGATCGCCTCGAGATCGCCGAGCGCGTGCACGTCGCCCAGGAGATTGGCCTGGCCGCGCACGATCAGGGTGCCGCCGCCCTCCCCGCCCGCCCAGGTCGCGAGCCCCCGCTCGACCACGCTTCGGGTCAGCTCGTCGATCTGGGTCCGGTGGTTTTCGAGTTCGGCCATGATCTCGTCGTAGGCCTCGGCGATGGTGCGCCCCACCAGCCGGGCGCTGAGATAGTTGGTCGCCTGGACCAGCGCGGACGGCGGCAGTCCGGGCGGGGTTTCGATGACCCGGTTCTCGACCAGGCCGTTTTCGGTCACCAGCACGACCAGCGCGCGGCCGGGATTGAGGCTGATGAACTCGATGTGGCGGAGCGGCGATTCGATCTTGGGCGCGAGCACCACGCCGGCGCACCGCGACAGGCCCGAGAGCGTCGTCGTCGCCCGCTCCAAGAGGCTCTCCGCGCTGCCGCCGGTGGCCGCAAGCCGGCCGTCGAGAGCGCGGCGCTCGTCCTCGGTCAGGTTGCCGACCTCGAGCAGCCCGTCGACGAACAGGCGCATCCCGGCCTCGGTCGGAAGCCGGCCGGCCGAGGTGTGGGGGGCGAAGAGCAGGCCCATTTCTTCCAAGTCCGCCATCACGTTGCGGATGGTCGCGG
>MIAC01000286.1:0-285 GCA_001830475.1 Rhodospirillales bacterium RIFCSPLOWO2_12_FULL_67_15 | reverse complement strand
GATCGGCTCGCCGCTTTCGAGGTAGGCCTCGACGATGCGGCGGAAGACTTCGCGCGAACGGTCGTTGAGCTCGGTGATCATGGCGTGCAAACCCGCGTCATTCCGGGGAAAATGTAGTCAGGTGCCAAGGCCCCGTCAACGAACGCCGGCTTTGACGGACGGGGGCTTAGACGGCTAGTTTGCGCCGCGACCTCAAAGGAACCCTGCCCATGCGCCCGTCCGGCCGCGCCGCCGACCAACTCCGCGACATCCGTCTCGAGCCCGACGTGAGCAAGCACGCCGAGG
>MIAC01000285.1:179-3368 GCA_001830475.1 Rhodospirillales bacterium RIFCSPLOWO2_12_FULL_67_15 | reverse complement strand
TCCTTCATTGGCCCGCCGACCGGCGGGACCGGTTTCGGCGGGAGCGCCTTCGCGGTCTCGATCCACTCGGGATCGTCGATGACCGGGGGCGGCGAAACGGCGGGACCGGTTTCGATTCGCGCTTGCCAGCCGCCGGTCTCGCGGTTTTGGGCGAGCGCGGCGCTCGCCATCAGCGCCTGCCAGGGCGAAAGAGACGCGCCGCTTCCCAGCGGATCGGCGGCGCGGATGGGGTTGGCGTGCTCGACGCTCGCACGCCAGGTGCTGGCCCCCTCGATCGCGAGACTCATGGCACGTTCCCTTTGATGCCGCGGCCGTTCGTTGCGGCCCTTCAAGCCCCGGAATGCGGTCCGGGACCCGTTCTTGAGCTTAGGATTCGCAAGGGGTGTGCCAAAGAAACATCGTTTTAATTCAATAAGTTAGTTTGGTCCAGGCAACCCCGCGCCCGCCCGGGCGCGGCAAAAACTGCCGGGACGCCGGGGACCTCAAGCCGGCGGTCAGAACAAGTGCCCGCCCTTCTGCGCCTTGGCCTGCAGGTAAAGCTCGTTGTGCTTGTTGGCGGGAAAGGAATGCGGCACCCGGCCCTCGACCGCGACGGCGCAGGCCTTGAGTGCCCGCACCTTGTCGGGATTGTTGGTCATCAGCCGGACCCGGGAAAAGCCGAGCAGCGCCAGCATCCGCGCCGCCGGAAGATAGACGCGCTCGTCGGCGTCGAAGCCGAGCTGCTCGTTGGCGTCGATGGTGTCGAAGCCGCGGTCCTGCAACTCGTAGGCGCGAAGCTTGTTGACGAGGCCGATGCCGCGGCCCTCCTGGGCGAGGTAGAGCAGCACGCCCCCGCCGGCGCGCGCGATCTCGCGGATCGCGCCGCGCAGCTGATCCCCGCAATCGCAGCGGAGCGAGCCCAACAGATCGCCGGTGAAGCACTCCGAATGGATGCGGACCAGGACCGGGCCTTCGGGATCGGGCGCGCCGATCACGAGGGCAAGGTGCTCGAGCCCGCCGTCGTGCGGGCGAAAAGCGATGATGCGGGTGTTTTCCGCCTCGGGCAGCGGCACCCGCGCCTCGCTCACGCGCGCGAGCGTGCGCGCCGAGGTGGTGTCGTACTGGAACACGTCGCCGGCGTCGACCAAAAGAAGCCCATGCCGCGCCGCCCAGGCGGCAAGGTCGGCCGCGCCCGCGTCCGCGAGCGGCGCGACCAGCGCCGCGGGCAGAAGCCTGGCGAGCTTGACGAGCGCGACGGCGGCGGTCTCGCAGCCGAACGGAGGGGGTTCGCCGATGGCAAAGTTGAGCGCCTTCGCGTTCACGCCCGAAAGCGGATCGGCGAGATCGCGCACGAGCGCGGCGTCGAAATTCGCGGCGGCCAGCGTCACGACGCGCGCGGGCGAATCCCCGCGCGCAGTATTAAATGACGCGCCCTGATCCCCGTCTCCGCGGGGAGGGCGCGCGGGCTTGTCGCCGAAGCCGAGAACCTTCGCCCGCCGGCCGGTGAGCGCGAGCACAGGCCGGCTTTGCGCGCGCATTCCGAGGGCTTCGAGCGTGGCCTCCGTCGCGGCCTCGGCCGCCAGCGCCAGCGCGGCGCGGCCGCGCGCGGCGGCGACGACCACCATGCGGCCCTGGCGCAACTCGGCGACGGCGCGGTCGACGGCGAGCAGCGAAACCGGCTCGCGGCTCACAGGGATGGTCGGGGCTAGGGTTCGCTCGGGCATCGGATCGAAGGATCGGCCTCGGGAAAAGGGGATTCTAGGGGATCGGAGGTCCTTTCGCCGCAACGGAAAATCGCGTATTTTCAATCCGTTCGGGCGAAAGGCTCAGAGCGAGGGGGCGCCATGGCGGGTTTGGCCAAAAAGCTGTTGCTGGTGGACGACGATCCGGCGTTCGTCGCTACGCTGTCCGAGCAGTTGCGGCAAAGCGAAGGCTTCGCCGTGACCACCGCGGCGACGGGAAAAGAAGCGCTCGAAAAGATCCGCGGCGATTACTGCGACGTCGTCATCCTCGACATCGGCCTTCCCGACATGGACGGGCGCGAGGCCTGCCGCGCGATGCGCCGGGCCGGGATCAAGACGCCGATCATCATGCTGACCGGCGCGGACACCGACGCCGACGCGATCAAGGGGCTCGAATCGGGCGCGAGCGACTACGTGACCAAGCCGTTCCGGCTCGGCGTGCTGCTCGCGCGCATCCGGGCGCACATCCGCCAGCACGAACTCAGCGACGACGCCGTCTTCACGGTCGGGCCCTACGTGTTCCAGCCGAGCGCGCGGATGCTGGTCCACAAGGACAACAAGAAGAAAGTCCGCCTGACCGACAATGAGGCGGCGATCCTCAAGTATCTCTACCGCGCCGGCGACCGCGCGATCCCGCGCGAGACGCTGTTGGGCGAGGTCTGGGGCTACAACGCGGGCGTGACCACGCACACGCTCGAAACCCACGTTTACCGGTTGCGCCAGAAAATCGAGCGCGCGCCGGGCCGGGCCGAGATCCTGATCACCGAGCCGGGCGGGTATCGTTTGGTGCCGTGATCCGGCGGCGGTCACTGCCGCCGGAGAGTCGCTTCGATCATCAAATCGGCGAGCATTTCGAGAACAACCTCTTGAACCAGCGCCGAGTCCGCATCGGGAGCGCGTACGGAGGCGAGCCAACGACGGTACAACGCGCACTCCCGGCGAACGCGCGCGGGTTCGCGGGCGAGCATTCTCTCCCATCGCAAAAAAAGCTGCTGGGACTGCCGCCAAAAGAGATCAGATGGATTCGCCAAGGGAATCGAGGGTGCGCTCGATCTCCGCGACGGTCGGCAGATCGAGGTTCGGCCGGAGCCGACGCAAGCGTGCGATCTCGGCTTCGAGACGGTGTTCCGGCACGCCGCGGCGTTTAAGAACCTTGCGCGCGGCCGCCGCGAACCTCTGGTCGAACGAGGCCGGGCTGGATTCGCGGCTTTTCTTGACGGCCACCGCCGTCTTTCGGGTCGTGCGCGCTGCCATGACGAAAAATTATCACGCCAACGATGCGTTGGCGACCATGAAAACCCTCATGGAACAAGGGTGGCTTCCGCTTCTGGCCCGGGCCAAAAAAGTGTGCGCCCGGCAAGGGGGGCAAGCCGGGCGCACGGGTTCCTTGCGGAACCTTCGGATGGCAGGGGAGCCATCCGTGGGCCGGAGTAATTCCGGACCTTAGAAAATGAAATGGGCTCGAAAC
>MIAC01000285.1:0-171 GCA_001830475.1 Rhodospirillales bacterium RIFCSPLOWO2_12_FULL_67_15 | reverse complement strand
TTCAACCACGGGGGGAGGGAGTCCGGAAAGGCGCGCGAGCGCCCGCCCTGGGCCGTAAAGTCTTCTGGAATCAATAGCTTGACTTAATTTGACGAGGCCGGCCTTTCGACCATGTCGTCGAACAGGAACAGCTTGGGCTCGAGCGCGACGCCGAACTCGGGCGCCATCAGG
>MIAC01000284.1:3104-3240 GCA_001830475.1 Rhodospirillales bacterium RIFCSPLOWO2_12_FULL_67_15 | reverse complement strand
GCGGAACCAGGGTGTCGTCGGCGGCGAGAACGACATGGAACGCGAAGCGCCGCTCCAGCTCGCTCAACGCGGCCCGTTTCTGGTTGAGGATGTAAAGCACGATCGGCGTCGCGGCGTGGACGGCGATCTCCTCGGC
>MIAC01000284.1:0-3089 GCA_001830475.1 Rhodospirillales bacterium RIFCSPLOWO2_12_FULL_67_15 | reverse complement strand
TTCGTCCTCGATCGCGCGCAGAACGCTGAGCGCCGAGGTATCGGTCGCGCGCCGGACGCCGGTCCCGTCGCAATAGGGGCAGGGCACCGAGCTGGTCTCGATCAGGCTCGGACGCAACCGCTGGCGGGACATTTCGAGCAGACCGAAATGACTGATCCGTCCGATCTGGATACGGGCGCGGTCGTGGCGCATCGCCTCCTTCAGGCGCCGCTCGACCTGTGCCTGATTGCGGCTGCTCTCCATGTCGATGAAGTCGATGACGATCAGGCCGGCGAGGTCGCGGAGCCGAAGCTGGCGGGCGATCTCGTCGGCGGCCTCGAGGTTGGTCTTGAGCGCCGTCTCCTCGATGTGGCGCTCGCGGGTGGCGCGGCCGGAGTTGACGTCGATCGAAACCAGCGCTTCGGTCTGATTGATGACGATGTACCCGCCGGAACGGAGCTGGACCTGGGGACCATGGATCGAGGCGAGCTGGTCTTCGATCTGATAGCGGCTGAAGAGGGAAACGATTGCGTCGGCGTAAAGCTTGACCCGCTTGATGTGGCTGGGGACGAGAAGCTTCATCAGTTCCCGGGCCTGGCGGAAACCTTCGTCGCCGGCGACGACCACCTCGTCGATGTCGCTCGAATAGAGGTCGCGGATGGCGCGCTTGATGATGCTGCCTTCCTCGTAGACCAGCGCGGGCGCGATCGATTCGAGCGTGCGCTCGCGCACCTCGGTCCAGGTCCGCATCAGGTACTCGAAGTCGCGCTTGATCTCGGTCTTGGTCCGCTCCGCGCCGGCGGTGCGGACGATGACCGCGATGCCGTCCGGGATGTCGAGTTCGTCGATGACGGATTTCAGACGCTTGCGGTCGGGGCCGCCCGCGATCTTGCGCGAAATGCCGCCGCCGCGGGCGGTGTTGGGCATCAGCACGCAATAGCGCCCCGCGAGCGAGAGATAGGTGGTCAGCGCCGCGCCCTTGGTGCCGCGCTCCTCCTTCACCACCTGGACCAGCAGGATTTGACGCCGTTTGACGACTTCCTGGATCTTGTAGTGGCGGCGGCGCGTGGGCGGGAGGCGGCGGACCTCGAGATCGTCGTCGGAATCGCCGCCGAGAATCTCGACCGGGGCGGCTTTCGGCTCGGCGCCCTCGGACGCGCCTTCGGCCGATCCCTCGGCGCCGGCGTCGTCCGTCTTCTCGGCGGCCTTCTCGGCGGCCTTCTCCGCCTTGCCGGCGGCGGCGTCCTCGGCGAGCAGCGCTTGGCGGTCCTCGACCGGGATTTGGTAGTAGTCGGGATGGATTTCGTTGAAGGCGAGGAAACCGTGGCGGTTGCCGCCGTAATCGACGAACGCGGCCTGGAGCGAGGGTTCGACCCTCGTCACCTTGGCGAGATAGATATTGCCCTTGAGTTGCTTGCGGGACGCAACCTCGACGTCAAAGTCTTCCAGACGGGTTCCGCTGACGACCACGACCCGGGTTTCCTCCGGGTGGGTGGAGTCGATAAGCATTTTCTTGGCGGTCATGGGACGTAAAGCTCCAACGCGCCGCCGGAGCCGATACGCTCCGGGCGGGGCGAATGTGTGCGAGTGGATAGGAACCGGAGGCGCTTGCGCCCGTTCCCGCGAGCGGGGAATCCCGTGTCACCGGCAATCTCGGCCGCGTGGCTCGGACCAGCATGAAAACCTCTAAACTTTCAAGGTTTTGGGCGGTCGGAAGGCCCGCGCGCCTGGCGCAGGGCCATACCTCAACCCAAGGCAGCCATCCCAGCGCCATCTCGGTGCGGCGATCCATTCGCTCGACTAGGGGCGCGTCGGAACGGGCTACTGGATTTAACATAAACTCAGGACTTGTGTTCGACAATGGTCAAGTTTCCGGCCGTAAGGCGCCGAAAACAAAGGAATATCGGCTATTTCCGCAAAGATGCGCGTTGCGGAGGGATCATGATGGGACGTATATTTGGCGCTCATGTCGGGCGGCCGGCACAACCTATGGCGTCGCATGAGCGTATTTAGAGCCAAATCTAGTGGGGTTGCCGTGCTTGGCCTTTGGCTCGCGCTCGGCTTGCTCCCGTCCGCTCACGCCCAGTCCAAGCCCCTCGTGAGCGAAATTCGTGCCGCCGACAACGGCCAGCGAACGCGTTTCGTCCTCTCCCTCGACCGGCAGGTTGCTTTCACCGTCTTTCCGCTCGCCGATCCCTACCGGGTGGTCATCGACCTGCCCGAGGTCGGCTGGCAGCTTCCCCCCCGTCCGCTTCCCGCCGGGGTCGGCTTGATGGATCGCCTGCGCTACGGCCTGTTCCAGCCGGGCACCACCCGCGTCGTTCTCGACATGAAGGGGCCGGTGGCGATCGAGCAGGCGTTCTGGCTCGCCGCCGACGACGCCGGCCGGCACCGGCTGGTGGTGGACATCGGCGGGATTTCGCGCGACGCGATGATCGCGGGCCTGCGCGAGAGGACGGTAAAAGTCGCCGCCGGCAAGAGCGAGGAGCGCGCGAGCGAATCGCCGCGCGCATTAAACGATGCGCCCCTATCGGGGCGCGCGGTCCCGCCGGGAGGCGGGCAAAATACAGAATCGCCGAGCGCGCGGATGGCGGCGTTGAGCCCCCCGCCGAACCCGAATTCGGTCGCGAAACCCACACCGAGGACCGCGCCGATCATCCGGGGCGCGGCGCCAGCGGATACAGGCGAAGACGGGACTTCGGAGAAGATGGCGCCGCAAGAGGCGGTGGCGGCCCGGGCGGTGCCGCCGGAACCCGAGGCCGCGCCCTTCGGCGCGCCGCCGCGCCCACCCGCGCGCGCGCGCGGCAAAAGGATCATCGTCGTCGATCCCGGCCACGGCGGGCCCGATCCCGGCACCATCGGCGCGCGCGGCACCTTCGAAAAGCACGTCACCCTCGCCATGGCCAAGGAGATCAAGCATCAACTCGAGCAGACCGGACGCTACAAGGTCGTGCTGACCCGGGACCGCGACATCTTTCTTCGCCTGCGCGACCGGGTCGCGCTGGCGCGCGAGGTGCAGGCCGACCTGTTCCTCTCGATTCACGCCGACAGCATCCTGGACGGATCGGCGCGCGGGCCTTCGGTCTATACGCTTTCGGAGAAAGCCTCCG
>MIAC01000283.1:6530-6700 GCA_001830475.1 Rhodospirillales bacterium RIFCSPLOWO2_12_FULL_67_15 | reverse complement strand
GGCCATCGCCGCCGCCAGGACCGCGCCGCGCCCGATCGAACCAAGACGAACCGCCATGCCCTCGCCCCTCTTGCCCAAGGGCGTCCCGGAGGGGGACGCCAAGAGGACCGTTTCCGGTTGAGGCTCTTGCTTAGCCGCTGTCTGGTTAACAAAGCCTCAAAAGTGGCGCG
>MIAC01000283.1:0-6454 GCA_001830475.1 Rhodospirillales bacterium RIFCSPLOWO2_12_FULL_67_15 | reverse complement strand
ACCGCGCCCGGCCGTTGTCGGCGGGCGGAGGCCATGCCACGCTGGTTTCCATGTCCTCCCGCTCCGTTCCGCCGCGAATCGCCTACTCAGCCTTTCCGCTCGACCGGGCGAGCCGCCTTCGCCGCGACGCCGCCCTGCTGGCGGCGGCGGAACTGGCGCCTTCGACCCGGGTCGTTCCGGTCTGGCGGGGCCGGAATTTGATCGTGCCCGGCGAGGCTCCGGCGGCGATCGCGCTCGCGGGCGCGGCCGCGCGCGCGGCGTTCGCCGCCGCCGAGGTGAAGGTGTTCCTCGGCGCGGACGATGAGGGTGCCTGGTTCGCTACCGATCTCTCCTTGGACGCGGAAGCCGATCTGGCCGTCGTCCTCGCCGCCGCGCCCGCGGGCGCCGCGTTCCAGGAACTCAGGGCCGCGGGCGCGCTGATGGCGGGAGGCGAAGCGGCGCTGCTCGCCTGCGCGCGCGGGCTGATCCATTGGCACGGCGCGAGCCGGTTCTGCGGCGCGTGCGGGGCACCGACCGAATCGCGCGAAGGCGGGCACGCGCGCCGCTGCACCGACGAGGGTTGCGGCCGCGACCATTTTCCGCGCACCGATCCGGCGGTCATCATGCTCCTGACCCGGCCGGCGCCGCGCGGCCGTCCCGACGCGGCCCGCTGCCTGCTCGCGCGCCAGGCGCACTGGCCGGAAGCGCTTTACTCGGCGCTCGCGGGCTTCGTCGAGCCGGGCGAGGGTCTGGAAGCGGCGGTCGCGCGCGAGGCGGAGGAAGAAGTGGGCCTGCGTCTCGCGAAGGTCGCCTATCGCGCCTCGCAGCCGTGGCCGTTCCCGTCCTCGCTCATGCTCGGGTTCCGCGCCGAAGCGGCCGAGGACGCCATCCGCCGCGACGAAAAAGAGCTCGCGGACGCGCGCTGGTTCACCCGCGCCGAACTGAAAACATTGCCGCGCGACGATCTCAGGCTCTCGCGTCCCGATTCGATCGCGCGCTTCCTGATCGAGGAATGGCTGGCGGAAGAAGATTGATTCACTTTCGCGCCGCGCGCTTTTCCATCTTGAGACGGTAAGGGTGCGCCGGGTAGACGCCGAGCACCTTCACTTCGTGGGTGTAGAAGGCGAGTTCCTCGAAGGCGAGCTTGACGTTGCGGCTTTCGGGGTGGCCCTCGATGTCGGCGTAGAACTGGGCGGCGACGAAGTCGGGGCTGACGTAGCTTTCGAGCTTGGTCATGTTGACGCCGTTGGTGGCGAAGCCGCCGAGCGCCTTCAAGAGCGCCGCCGGCACGTTGCGCACGCGAAAGACGAAGCTGGTGATGACCGGCCCGGCGTTGGCGCCGGGAACGCGCGGCTTCCGCGCCATGACGATGAAGCGCGTGGGGTTGTGATCCGCGTCCTCGATGTTCGCTTTCAGCGATTTGAGACCGTAGATGCGCGCCGCGAGCCTCGATGCGATCGCGGCCTGGGTCGGATCGCGCATCTCCGCCACCAACGTCGCCGCGCCGGCGGTGTCCTCATGGATCACCGGGCGAAGCCGCAGCTTGCGGATCAGTTTGCGGCATTGGCTGAGCGCGTGAACGTGACTGTGGACGCGGGCGATGCCGGCGAGCCGCGCGGTCTTGAGGCCGAGGAGGTGGTGGTTGACCCGCTGGAAATGCTCGGCGACGATGAACAGGCCCGAATCGGGCAGCAAGTGGTGAATGTCGGCGACGCGTCCGGCGACCGAATTCTCGATCGGGATCATGGCGAGCCGGGCACGGCCCTTGGCGAGGGCGGCGAAGGCGTCCTCGAAGGTGCGGCACGGCAGCGTCCGCATCGCCGGGTACGCCTCGCGGCAGGCGAGGTCGGAGTACGCTCCGGCCGCGCCCTGGAAGGCGATGTCGCGCGCGTCCCACGCGACGCGAGACCGCCTCACGCCGCGTTCTTTCGTTTTTCTCATCGCTCGCTCACTTCTTTTTTTGCGCGTCGAGAATCTCGCGCGCCCGTTCGAGGTCGGCGGGAGTATCGACACCGAGCGGAACGGTGTCAACGAGCCGGGCGTCGATGCGCATGCCGGCTTCGAGCGCGCGCAGCTGCTCCAGCCGCTCGCGCCGCTCGAGCGCGCTTTCGGGCAACGCGACGAAACGCGCGAGCGCCTCGCGCCGGTACGCGTAAAGGCCGATGTGGTGGTAAAGCGGGCCTTCGCCCGAGGGAATCGGGGCGCGACTGAAATAGAGCGCGCGGCCGATCTTGGCCCGGGGCGCGAATCCGACCGCGGCCTTGACCACGTTGGGATCGGTTCGTTCCTTAGGGTCCGCGATTTCGGCGACCAGGGTGGCGATGTCCACGCCCGCGTGCGCGAGCGGCTCCAGCGCCGCGCGCACCGCCCCCGCTTCGAGGGTCGGAAGATCGCCTTGCACGTTGACCACCGCGTCGAAACGCCCGTCGGGATCGAAGAATTGAAGCGCGGCATGGATGCGATCCGAGCCCGAGGGAAGCCCGGGCGGGGTCAGGACGGCGCGGCCGCCGGCGTGGCGCACGGCCTCGGCGACCTCGTCTTCGCACGCCGCGACGATCACCGGGCCGATATCGGCCTCGCACGCCCGGCGCCAGACATGGACGATCATCGGTTCGCCGAGGATGTCGGCGAGCGGCTTCCGGGCCAACCGGGTCGAGGCCAGGCGCGCCGGAATCACCACCACCGGGTTGCGCGGCAGGGCGGAAAGAGCGCGGGGTTGGGCGGTCGAAGACATGACGCGGCAGTGTATATCCCCCGAGGTCCGGCCGTCCCCTCGGACATTGAATCGACCGGGGGCGGCGGGCTAGAGTGCGGGCTCGCGACAAGTATTAAGGAATCGCAAGCCATGATCTCGTTCCTGGAAAAGGTGGGCGCCGGACTTCTCATTTCGGCTTGGCTGATCTGGGGAGGCAACATCCTGGGCGATGCCCTGGTCGCGCCCCGCACCGCCGGCGCCGCAAAGATCGCCTTCGCCGAGTCCAAGGCCGCCCAGCCGACGTCCGCGCCCTCCGCCGCCGCGCCGCAGGAC
This sequence comes from Rhodospirillales bacterium RIFCSPLOWO2_12_FULL_67_15, assembly GCA_001830475.1. Classification (GTDB taxonomy): domain Bacteria; phylum Pseudomonadota; class Alphaproteobacteria; order Rhodospirillales; family 2-12-FULL-67-15; genus 2-12-FULL-67-15. Next base: position 3,447 of record MIAC01000283.1, on the reverse strand, counting down.
TTCAAGGTCCTGCTCGTCGCCGCCAAGCCCGACGCCGGCGCCAAGGTCTTCCGCAAGTGCGCCGCCTGCCACGCCGCAGAAAAGGGCGCCAAGCATAAAGTGGGGCCGGCGCTCTGGGACGTGGTCGGCCGGGTCGCGGCCAAGGCCGAAGGCTTCAAGTACTCCGCCGCCATGGCCCAGGTCGGCAAGGAATGGACTTTCGAGACGCTGGACGTTTTCCTCAGGAGCCCGAAGGACTACGCGCCCGGCAACAAGATGACCTTCATAGGACTTCCCGACGTCGCCGAGCGCGCCGCCGCGATCGCGTATCTGCGCACCTTGAGCGATTCGCCGAAGCCGCTGCCCTGACGTGGCTTCCGCCGGCTCCCTGGTCATCCCCGAAGCCTACATCGCGTTCGCGGGCCAAATGGCGGACGCCGCGCGCGCGGCGGTCATGCCGCATTTCCGCACCCGCGCGCTGGTGGTGGACGACAAGGCCGACGCCTCGCCGGTCACCGCCGCCGACCGCGAGTGCGAGATCGCTTTACGCGCCCTGGTCGCGCGCGAACACCCCGGCCACGGCGTCGTCGGCGAGGAAATGGCGGCAACGCGCGCCGACGCCGAGTGGGTCTGGGTGATCGATCCCATCGACGGAACCAAGGCTTTTATTACGGGGAAGCCGCTGTTCGGCACGCTGATCGCGCTTTTGCACCGCGGCCGCCCCGATAGGGGCGCATCTTTTGATGCGCGCGTCACGCCGGTAGGCGTGCATTCGCACGACGATTCGCCCGCGCGCCCGGTGCTCGGAATCATCGACCATCCGGCGATCGCCGTGCGCTATGTCGGCGTCTCCGGCCGGCCGACGACGCGCAACGGCGAAGTCGTGCGCGTGCGCGCGTGCGCAGCACTCGGCGAAGCCTGGCTTTACGCGACCACCCCCGAGATGTTTCGCGAAGGTCGCGAAGCCGACGCCTTCGCCCGCCTCAAGAAGCGGGTCAAGTTTCCGGTCTACGGCGCCGAGTGTCTAGCCTACGGCCTCCTCGCCGAAGGGTTCGTCGATTTGGTCGCCGAGGCGACCATGAAGCCGGTGGACTACCTCCCGCTGGTGGCGGTGGTCGAGGGCGCGGGCGGCGTCATCACCGACTGGCAGGGCCGCCCGCTCGCCCTCGATTCCCCGGGCCAAGTTCTCGCCGCCGGCGATCCCCGGAGGCACAAGGAAGCGCTGGCGGTGCTCCAGAGCTGACGTCTCGTTCTTGATCGGGCTTGGGCGAGCCGCCACAATCGCCCGTTGGAGCCACAGGGAAGGCGCGGGGATTCCCGCGGATCGGACCCATGCGCGCTGCGTTCGCGGCCTTCGCCGCACTCGCGGTTTTCGCGTTCGCGCCGCTCGCGCCGGCGCAAACGAAAACAATCCGCGTCCACGGGCTCGCGATGCACGGGGCGCCGAAGTACGGCCCCGAGTTCAAGCATTTCGATTACGCCAATCCGGACGCGCCCAAGGGGGGCGAGGTGCGGCTTTCCGCCATCGGCAGCTTCGACAATTTCAATCCTTATATCTTGAAGGGCGACCCGGCCGCAGGGCTCGGCGCGATGTTCGAGACGCTGCTCGCGAATTCCGGCGACGAGGCGTTCAGCGAATACGGTCTTTTGGCCGAGACGATCGAAATGCCCGAGGACCGTTCCTGGGTCGCCTTCACGCTCCGGCCCGAGGCGCGCTGGCACGACGGCAAGCCGGTAACGGTCGAGGACGTGATTTTTTCCCTCGACACCCTCAAGACCAAGGGCCATCCCTTCTACCGCTCTTATTTCAAGGACGTGGCGAAAGCGGAAAAGACCGGCGAGCGCACCGTGCGCTTTACCTTCTCGGGCGGGGTCAACCGGGAATTGCCGTTGATCGCCGGCCAGCTTCCGGTCCTGCCCAAGCACTGGTGGGCGACCCGCGACTTCGAAAAGACGACGCTCGAACCCCCGCTCGGCAGCGGGCCCTTCCGGATCAAATCGTTCGAGGCCGGCCGTTCCGTCACCTACGCGCGCGTCGCCGACTACTGGGGCCGCGAGGTGCCGGTCCGGCGCGGCACCTACAACGTCAACGGGCTCCGCTACGACTACTACCGCGACGGCACCGTGGCGCTGGAGGCGTTCAAGGCCGGCGAGTACGACTTCCGCCAGGAAAACGTCGCCAAGGACTGGGCGACCGCCTACGACGCGCCGGCGGTGCGCGAGGGATTGATCAAGAAGGTCGAGATCCCGCACGAAATCCCGACCGGGATGCAGGGGTTCTCCTTCAACACCCGGCGCGAGGTGTTCAAGGACAGGCGCGTCCGCCAGGCGCTCACGCTCGCCTTCGATTTCGAGTGGGCGAACAAGAACCTGTTCTTCGGCCAGTACGTGCGGACCCGGAGCTTCTTTTCCAACTCCGAGCTCGCGTCCTCGGGGCTGCCCGTGGGCGAGGAATGGAGAATCCTCGATGGGTTCAGGGGCCGCGTCCCCGAAGAGGTGTTCACCGCGGAATACCGCCCTCCGGTCGCCGGCAGCGACGAGGCGCTCAGGGCGAACTTGCGCGTCGCCCTCGATCTCCTTCGCGCCGCCGGCTGGACGGTCAAGGAGCGCAAGCTGGCGCACGGCACGAGCGGCAAGCCGTTCCAGTTCGAAATCCTGCTCGCGCAGGCGACCTGGGAGCGGATCGCGCTTCCCTTCGTGCGCAACCTGGAACGCCTCGGCATCGAGGCGCGCGTGCGCACCGTCGAGCCGGCCCAGTACCGCAAGCGGGTGGACGACTTCGATTTCGACATGATCGTCGATTCGTTCGGCCAGTCGCTCTCGCCCGGCAACGAGCAACGCGACTTCTGGAGCACGGCTGCCGCCGGTACGCCGGGCAGCCGCAACACCATCGGCGTCAGGGACGCGGTCGTGGACGAATTGATCGAACTGGTCATCGCCGCGCCCGACCGCGAATCCCTGATCGCGCGCACCCGCGCGCTCGATCGCGTCCTGCTCGCCGGCAACTACCTGATCCCGCACTGGCACATCCGCACCTTCCGCGTCGCCTATTGGGACAAGTTCGGCCGCCCGGAAAAGCCGGCGAAATACACGCTGTGCGTCGAATGCTGGTGGGTGGACGCCGACAAGGCCAAAGCGCTCGAAACCCGGCGCGGGCGCAAATAAGGCCGATGTTCGCTTACGCGCTCCGCCGCCTGTTGCTCATCATCCCGACGCTCCTCGGGATCATGGTCGTCAACTTCATCGTCGTCCAGGCGGCGCCCGGCGGGCCGGTCGAGCAGATGATCGCCCAGATCCAGGGCACCGCCGCCGACGTGACCGCGCGCTTCTCCGGCACCGCGACCGGCGAGGCGGGCGAGGGTGCGGTGCGCGCCGCGCCGGGGACGGGAGCCGGCGACGTCGTTTCCAAGTATCGCGGCGCGCGCGGCCTCGAGCCCGACCTGATCAAACAGATCGAGAAGCTCTACG
>MIAC01000282.1 GCA_001830475.1 Rhodospirillales bacterium RIFCSPLOWO2_12_FULL_67_15 | reverse complement strand
CAGTCTGGCGCCCCGGACCGCCCCGGGAACGCGATTTGAAACCTCCCGCCGTCGGGCCTATATTTCCAAAAGAGGTGGGGGAAAGGCAGGGGGATAAACCATGGCCATCAAATCAATTCTGGCCGTCGTCAACGGCACGGATACGTCGCGTCCGGCGCTGACGGCTGCTTTTACCGTCGCCCGCGATTTTCTCGCGCACGTCGACGTTCTGCACGTGCGCGGCGATCCGCGCGATGCGGTTCCGATCCTGGGCGAAGGGGTGTCCGGCACCCTGGTCGAGGAAATCATGGACGTCGCCGAGAAGGAATCGCGCGAACGCGCGACCCGCGCCCGCGCTCTCTACGACGAATCGTGCAAGAAATTCGACCTCCCGGTCGTCGAGCATCCGGACCCGAGCCGCGCCTCCGTCGCCTGGATCGAGGACACCGGGCGCGAGGAGGAAACCGTCTCCCGGCGCGGCCGGCTGACCGGCCTGGTCGTTCTCCCCCGCCCGACGCCCGAGAGCGACGTCGGCACGACCATGACCCTCAACGCCGCCCTGTTCGAAACCGGCCGCCCGGTCCTGGTCATCCCGCCCGGCTACGCCGGCGGGCCCATCGGCAAGAAAATCGCCATCTCCTGGAACGGCAGCAAGGAAGCCGCCCGCGCGCTCGCCGGCGCCACCACCTTCATCGAACGCACCAAGGACGTGACGGTGGTGACGGCGGCGGGCGAAACGTCCTCGGCGCCGGAGGTGTCGGAAATGATCGCCTATCTCGGCTGGCACGGGGTCCGGGCCTCGACCCATAATCTTAAGGCATCCGGCCGGATCGAAGGCGAGGTCCTGTTCAAGGAATGCGCCCAGATCGGGGCGGATCTGGTGGTGATGGGGGCCTACACCCGCAACCGGCTCCGGCAGATGATCCTGGGCGGGGTGACTCGCTATGCGCTCGAACACGCCGCCGTGCCGCTCCTGATGGCGCATTAACGTATTCTAAGGGCTTGATTTTCGCCGCCGGTTGGGCAGTCTTTACCTTCTCGACACGACATCCAAGAGGCCTCCCGGGAAGGACGACATGCGGACTGGAATCGGACGGCGGCGGTTTTTGGCCGCAAGTATGGCGTTGGCCGGAATCGCCGGGATGCCCGCCTTGGCGTTCGCCCAGGCGTCGCCGGGGGCGGGCCAGTTCATCGAAAGCCTCGCCGACAAGGCGGTCGCGGCGCTGACCGACAAGAACACGCCGCGCGAGGAGCGCGTCCGCCGGTTCCGCGTTCTGCTGCACGATCATTTCGCGATCGAGATCATCGCCCGCTGGGTGCTCGGCCGCCATTGGACCGCGGCGTCCGCGGACGAACGCGCCGAATACCTCCGCCTGTTCGAAGACCTGATCGTCTACAGCTACGTGGACCGCTTCACCGAGTACGCCGGCGAACGGCTGGAGGTGGTGAAGTCGCTCGTCGTCGAGGGCAACGATACGATGGTTTATTCCACCATCGTCCGCGCCAATCAGCCCGAGCCGGTGGAGGTGGACTGGCGGGTGCGGCAGCGCGACGGCAAGTTCAAGATCGTGGACGTGATGGTCAAGGGAATCAGCATGGGCGTGACCCAACGCCAGGAATTCGCTTCGGTCCTCAGCCGCAACGGCAACAGCATGTCGGCCTTTCTCTCCGAGCTGCGCGAACGCGTCAAGAAGGGCGCCTGACGCGCCCCGGGCCGAGCCTTGACCCGGGTAAGGAAATTTCTTACAGTAAGGAATATCCTTACTTTCCGCGCAACCGATGATCACCAGCAAGATCACAAGCAAGGCCCAGACCACCATCCCCCAGGCCGTCCGGGAGGCGCTGCGCGTGCGCGCCGGCGACGAGCTTGCGTACAAAATCGAACGGGGCAAGGTGATCGTCACCAAGGCCGCGTCCATGCCGGCCGACGATCCCTTCGCCGCCTTCAGCGAATGGGCCTCCGAGCACGACCAGCGAGCCTATGGCAAGCTTTAAGCCATGGGACGTGGTCAAGGTTCCATTTCCCTATACTGATCGGCCGGTGCGCCAGCACCGGCCAGCGCTCGTTGTCGCTGGGCGACGTCTCGATGCGGAGCGCGACTTGCTCTGGGTTCTCATGATCACGAGCGCGGAAAACCGCAGGTGGGACGACGATGTCGCCATATCCGATCTGGATACGGCGGGACTTCCGGCGCCCTCAGTCGTCCGCTGCGCCAAGATCGCGACCATCGAGGCACACGACGCGGAAAAAATCGGCAGTCTGCCGCGCGTCACGCCGTTAGGCGTGCATTCGCACGACGACCGCGCGAAAGTCGCCGGGCATCTTAGGCGCACCTTGGCCGGGGCGACCGTCGCCGGGCCAGCGCGAAAGCCGGCACGAAAGTAGGGACGTGCCATGACCGCATCCGCTCTGGTCGAAACGCCGTCGGGCAAGGACACGGCCTATGAGAATTTTCCCGTCGGCTCGATCCTGCTGCCTTCGCGCCTGCGCCCGCACGTGGCGGTTTTCTACGCCTTCGCCCGCGCCATCGACGACA
>MIAC01000281.1:5146-5239 GCA_001830475.1 Rhodospirillales bacterium RIFCSPLOWO2_12_FULL_67_15 | reverse complement strand
GTCCGGCCGTGGCCGTCGGTGAGCCGGCCTTCGTCCAAGACCTGCAGGAGCACGTTGAACACGTCGGGATGCGCCTTTTCGATCTCGTCGAAC
>MIAC01000281.1:0-5077 GCA_001830475.1 Rhodospirillales bacterium RIFCSPLOWO2_12_FULL_67_15 | reverse complement strand
CCGGGCGGCGCGCCGATCAGGCGGGCGACCGCGTGCTTCTCCATGTATTCGGACATGTCGACGCGCAGCAACGCCTGCTCGTCGTCGAACAGGAATTCGGCGAGCGCCTTGGTGAGCTCGGTCTTGCCGACGCCGGTCGGACCCAGGAACAGGAACGTGCCGATCGGGCGGTTCGGGTCCTGGAGCCCGGCGCGGGCCCGGCGGACCGCGTTCGCGACCGCGACCAGGGCCTCGTCCTGGCCGATCACGCGCTTTTTCAATCGCTCTTCCATCTTGAGCAGCTTGTCGCGCTCGCCCTGGAGCATCTTGTCGACCGGAATCCCGGTCCAGCGCGAAACCACGGAGGCGATGTGTTCGGGCGTCACCGCCTCGTGCAGCAGGCCGGCCTCGCCCGTATCTTCCGCCGCCTTGAGCTTGGCTTCGAGGCGCGGGATCAGGTCGTATTGCAATTCGCCCGCCTTCTCGAACTGGCCTTCGCGCATGGTCGCCTGCAAGGCGATGCGGGCCTGGTCGAGCTGTTCCTTGAGCTTGGTCGCGCCGGCGAGCGCCTCTTTTTCCCCGCGCCAGCGGGCGGTCAACTCGCCCGAGCGTTTTTCCAGCCCGGCGAGCTCCTTTTCCAGCTTGTCGAGACGGTCGCGCGAAGCCGCGTCCGATTCTTTCTTCAAAGCCTCGCGCTCGATCTTGAGTTGGACGATGCGCCGGTCGAGTTCGTCCACCGCTTCCGGCTTCGAATCGATCTGCATCCGGAGCCGGCTCGCCGATTCGTCCATCAGGTCGATCGCCTTGTCGGGCAGGAAGCGGTCGTTGATGTAGCGGTGCGACAGCGTCGCCGCCGCGACCAGGGAAGCGTCGGCGATGCGCACGCCGTGGTGCATTTCGTAGCGTTCCTTGATGCCGCGCAGGATCGAAATCGTGTCCTCGACCGTGGGCTCGCTCACGAACACCGGCTGGAAGCGCCGCGCCAGCGCCGCGTCCTTCTCGACGTGACGGCGGTATTCGTCGAGGGTGGTCGCGCCGACGCAGTGCAGCTCGCCGCGCGCCAACGCGGGCTTGAGGAGGTTCGAGGCGTCCATGCTCCCTTCGGCCTTGCCGGCGCCGACGAGATTGTGCATCTCGTCGATGAACAGCACGATCTCGCCCTCCGCCGCGGTCACTTCGCCGAGCACCGCCTTGAGGCGCTCCTCGAACTCGCCGCGGAACTTGGCGCCGGCGACCAGCGCGCCGAGATCGAGCGCCATCAGGCGCTTGTTCTTGAGGCTTTCCGGGACGTCGCCCTTGACGATGCGTTGCGCCAGGCCTTCGACGATCGCGGTCTTGCCGACGCCGGGCTCGCCGATCAAAACCGGGTTGTTCTTGGTCCGGCGCGAAAGCACCTGGATGGTGCGGCGGATTTCCTCGTCGCGCCCGACCACGGGATCGATCTTGCCCTCGGCCGCGTCGGTGGTCAGGTCGCGGGCGTATTTCTTGAGCGCGTCGTAGGAATCTTCCGCCCGCGCGGATGAAGCGGTGCGGCCTTTGCGGAAATCGGCGATCGCCTGGTTGAGTTTTTGCGACGAGACCCCCTGCTCGGCGAAAAGCTTGGCCGCGGGCGTATCGGGGACCATCGCCAGCGCGAGCAGCAGGTATTCGACGGTGACGTAGGAATCGCCCGCCTTCGCGGCGAGCGTGCCGGCCTGGTCGAGAACGCGCGCGGTTTCGGGCGCGAGGTAGACCTGGCCGGCGCCCGTTCCTTCGACGCGGGGAATTTTCTGGAGCCCGGCCGCGACCGCCGAGGCCAAGCGGGCCGCGTCGGCGCCGGCGCGGCCGATCAGGCCCGCCGCCAGCCCCTCGCGGTCGTCGAGGAGGACGCGGAGAAGATGCAGGCTCGCGAGCTGCTGATGATTGCTCCGGAGCGCGAGGCTTTGCGCGTTCTGGATGAAGCCGCGCGCGCGCTCGGTGAATTTCTCGAGGTCCATCGGCCGTCCGTCCGGGCCTATTTCGGGCGCTGTTTCAACCCCAGACTAGATAGGGTCGGGAAAGCGCTTTCCGCAAGCGGGCCCGCGCGGACCAAGGCCCGACGTCAGCTTCGCGCCGGACCCTCGCCGCCCGTGCCGCCCGGAGGGGCCCCAGGATTGGTCGCGAAGCCCTCGTCGGCCGGATCGAAGCGGCGATCGGACGGGCCTTCGAAGCCGATGGGCATGGGCTGTTGCGAGGGATGTTGCTGAGGCTGCCCCTGCGGCTGCGGGCCGCCTTGAGACGGGCGCTGGCCGCCGTTGCCTTGGCGGTTGGCGTTGTCGAAGTTGATGATCCGATAGTAGTGCTCGGCGTGCTGGAGATAGTTCTCGGCGGCGATGCGATCCCCGCCCGCGGCGGCGTCGCGGGCGAGCGCGAGGTATTTCTCCAGGACCTGCTGCGCCGAGCCGCGGATTTTCACCTCGGGCCCGCTGCTTTCGAAGTTGCTATACCGGTGGCCGCCACCGCCGCCGCCGTGGAAACGCCTGACGTTGTTGTTGCGGGGCGGTCGCCCGCCGCGCCTCATGTTGGATCCGTGTTTCATGACACCTGTTAGGAATGGAGACTAAAATGCCCCTCCGCCTCGGCAACCCTTCGCCTCAGCGCGGCCGCGCGGCCAAAAACCAAACCTCGACGGTCATCGACAACCGGCTATGGGGGATCGGCGGGGCAGGTTCCGTCGCTCAAGCGACCGAAAAAACCTTAACGGTTCTCGAACCGGCCCATCGACGAAAGCCTAGTCGGGAATTGCCCTTTTTCCAACACCTTTTTTCGCGCCTTTTCCGCCAAGTTTCATTTTCGCTCAGGCTGTAGCCAGAACGACACAGCGCTCGATTTCGGCGAGATCGCGCCTGATTTCGACAACACGGAGGCCGGCTTCCGCCGCGAGCAGGCCGACCGCCTCGGCTTGGCCCGCGCCGATTTCGAGACACGCGAAGCCCCCGCCTTCGCGAAGCCCGCTTCGGCGGGCGAAGGAAGGCCCACGCGCGAGCAGGCGGGGAAGCTCGGGGAGTATCCGCCGATACGCCGCGAGGCCGTCGGCGCCGGCGACCAGCGCAGGCCTCGGATCGTGTTCGCGCACCTCGGGTTGCAGCGTCTCCCACTCCCGTTCCGCGACGTACGGGGGATTGGCGAGGACGACGTCGAACGGTCCTTCGAGTCCCGCCGCCCAGTCGCCCTGCCTCCAGTCCGTCCGCGCCGCCATTCCGAGCCGGGCGGCGTTGCCCCGCGCGCAGTCGAGGGCGGCTCGGTTCGCGTCGACGCCGAGGCCGGAGGCGCGCGGCAGCTCGGACAAGAGCGCGAGCAACAGGCACCCCGATCCGGTGCCGAGATCGAGCACGCGCCAGCCTGCGCCACGCTCGGACAGGTGTCCGAGCGCAGCCTCGATCAGCGTTTCCGTTTCCGGCCGGGGCACCAGCGTCGCCGCGACCAGACGGAAAGAAAGGCTCCAGAACTCCCGCTCCCCGGCGAGGCGGGCGAAGGGGACGCGGACGGCGCGGCGGGCGAGCAGCCGGCTGAAAGCCGCGTCCTCCTCGGGCGCGAGCGGGCTTGGGCGGCGCGCGAAAACTTCCGCGGGCCCGGCCCGAAGCGCAAGCTCGGCGAGCCGGCGCGCCTCGCTGGGCGCGTCCTCGATACCGGCGGCGGCGAGCGTGCGCGCGGCCCGGACGAGCCGCGCGTCGAGCGAAATCGGGGAAGCGGCGGTCATGCGATGTCCGCGAGCCGCGCGGCCTGGTCGTCGGCGATCAGGGCCTCGACGAACTCGTCCAACTCGCCGTCCAGGACCCGGTCCAGCTTGTGCAAGGTGAGATTGACCCGGTGGTCGGTGACGCGCCCCTGGGGATAGTTGTAGGTGCGGATGCGCTCGGAGCGGTCGCCGCTGCCGACCTGGCTCTTGCGGGCGGCGGCGCGCTCGGCCTCGCGCTTTTCCCGTTCGTGCTCGTAAAGGCGGGAACGGAGGAGCTTCATCGCCTTGGCCTTGTTCTTGTGCTGGGACTTCTCCTCCTGGCAGGCGACCGCGACGCCGGTCGGCAGGTGGGTGACGCGCACCGCGCTGTCGGTGACATTGACGTGCTGGCCGCCGGCGCCCTGCGAGCGGTAGGTGTCCACCCGCAGGTCCTTGTCCTCGATCTTGAGGTCCACTTCCTCGGCCTCGGGCAGCACGGCGACGGTCGCGGCCGAGGTGTGGATGCGCCCACCCGCCTCGGTCACCGGCACGCGCTGGACGCGGTGCACGCCCGATTCGAACTTGAGGCGGGCGAAGACGCCCGCGCCCGCGATCTCGGCGATCCCCTCCTTGAGCCCGCCGAGGCCGGTATCCGACATTTCCATCGGCTGGAATTTCCAACCGCGCTGCTCGGCGTAGCGCTGGTACATGCGGAAGAGAACCGCGGCGAACAACGCCGCCTCCTCGCCGCCGGTGCCGGCGCGAACCTCGAGGATGGCGCTCTTTTCGTCGGCTTCGTCCTTGGGGATGAGGAGAAGCCGCACCCGTTTTTCCATCTCCGGGATCTTGTCCTTGAAGGCGAAATACTCGCTCTCGGCGAGCTTGCGCATCTCGGCGTCCACGCCCGCGTCGTCCATCAGGACTTTAAGGCCGTCCGCCTCGCTCCGCGCCTTGCCGAGCTCGGCGATCGCCAGGACCACCGGTCCGAGATCGGCGTATTCCTTGGCGAGGCGCGCGAAATCGCGCCCGGCGCGGCCTGCGGCCATGAGATGCGCGAGCTCGTCGCGGCGGGCGACGACGCGGGCGAGTTTTTCCTCCAGGCTCACGGTTTTTTGTCCTTGCCGGAAGGCCCGTTCGCGATTCCGAACAACTCCTCGAGCGCGCGCTCGGCTGCCGGCATGTCGAATCCCGGGTCGTTCGGCCGGGCGGCGAGCGCCCGGAGCGCTTGCGTCGGCGCGTGCAGCAACCGGTTGACCAGAAGCCGGGTCGCCTTGTCCGCGTCGCCGCCGGAATCCGCCAACGCCTGGACGCGGGCGTCCTCGAAGACGCGGCGGAGCTGGGCCAGCGCCGGCACCGCCGCGCGCTCGGCGCGGGCCTTGAGAAACGCCCCGACTTCGTCCTCGAGCACCCGGCGGGCGCGGT
>MIAC01000280.1 GCA_001830475.1 Rhodospirillales bacterium RIFCSPLOWO2_12_FULL_67_15 | reverse complement strand
TCAAGACCGACAACGACGACCAGCGGACGGGCGTCGATATCGTGCGCCGCGCGTTGCAGACCCCGGCCCGCCAGATCGTCGAGAACGCCGGCGTCGACGGCGCCGTCGTGGTCGGCAAGCTGCTCGAACAGAAGGATACCAACTTCGGCTTCGACGCCCAGGAGGGCAAGTACGTCGACATGCTCAAGGCCGGGATCATCGATCCGGTCAAGGTCGTGCGCACCGCGCTCCAGGACGCGGCCTCCATCGCCGGCCTGCTCGTCACCACCGAGGCGATGGTCGCCGAGCGGCCGGAGAAGAAGGCGCCCGGCCACACCCACCCCGGCGGGGACATGGGCGGCATGGGCGATTTCTGATCGGCCGACCGGAATTCCGAAACCGCAAGACGGAGAGGCCGCCCAGGCTGGGGCGGCTTCTTCTTTTTCGGTCTTCGCGTTGACCGCCCGCGGCGGAACCCGATAGGGTGCGGGTGCCCGCGCCCCGATAGGGGCGCATCATCCGATGCGCGCGTCACGCCGGTAGGCGTGCATTCGCACGACGATTCGCCCGCGCGCCCCCGCCATGACTTCTCATCTCCGTCTTTTCCTGGGAGGCACCGAACAAGCCGCCGCGCTCGGGGCCGCGGCCCTGCTGTTCGTCCTGCTCGCGGCGCTCGGACGCGGGGCGACGGGCCCGCGCGCGATCCCCGAAGCCGCGCCCATTTACGGCTGGTCGGCCGCCGCCGCTCTGATCCTCGCTCTGCATATCCTGTTCGGCCTCGGATTTTCGCTGGCGGGATGGGCCGCGATCGGTGCGGGCGGAATCGCCGCCGCCGGGCTCGTTCTCAGGCGGGAGGCGCCGCTCGCGCCGATTCTGATTCGCGCCGCCCTGGTCGCGCTGCCGCTGTTGGCTCTCGCCGCCGCGCATCGCGCTTCCGAATGGGACGAGTTCTCCCATTGGGCGGGAGCGGTGCGCTATTTGCTCGAAAAGGACGCCCTGCCGACCCGCGCCGACCCCGACCACGGGCTGCAATTCCCCGCCTATCCCTTCGCCTTCCCGATCTTGAGCGCGCTCGCCTCGCAGTTGGCCGGGAAGCTTCTCGAAGGGGCCGGAGCGGTGTTCAACGTCCTGCTGCTGCTCTGTTACGGCGCGCTCGCGATCCGGCTTGCCGTTCTCGGGGCGGGCGGCGGCGCGGGCCGGCCGGATGCCTCCCCGCCCGCATTCGCGGCATGGACGGCGGCCGCCTTCGCGGTGGCGGCGGCGACGATCCTCAACCCGTCCTTCGTCCAGAAGATCGTGCTGACCAATTACGCCGACACCGCGACCGGCGTCGTCGCCGCCTTCGCCGGCGTGCTGGCGTGGCTGGCGCTCAACGCGCTCGCCGAGGGCCGGGACGGCGCGGCGCACGGACTGGCCTGGCAGCTCGGGCTCGCGGGCGCGCTTTTCGTCGCCATCAAGCAGGTGAACGCCGTCGTTCTGGCGCTGATTTTCGCAGCCGCCTTTCTGGTCGCGCTCCGCGATCCCGCTCTCAAGCTCAAAAAGCTGCTCCCGCTCGCGCCCGCGGCGGTGCTGCCGCCGCTCCTGATGTACGTCTTGTGGCGCTATCACGTCGCCACCGCCGTCGGCGCAACCGGCGAGTTCGGCCTGATGCCCGTGGCGCAATGGATCGTCGGCCAGATTCCTTCGATCCTTTGGCGCATGGCGACGATCGCGGCGAAAAAGGGCGTCTATTTCGGCCTGATGCTGGTCGCGGTCGGAATCGGGCTCCGCGCCCTCTGGCGCTGCCGGAGCGCGTTCGACCGATTGGCCCTGATCGCCGCCGCCGTCTTCCTCGGCTACAACGCCTTCCTGCTCTTCGCCTATGTCGCCAGCTTCGGCGAAGGCGAAGGAACGCGCGCCGCCTCGTTCTGGCGCTACAACATGCATATCGCTCTGCTCGGCGCGGCGTTCTTCGCCCACCTGGCCGGCATCCTGTGGCGGCGCTTCCGGGGCGGGCGCGCGCTTCCGCGCGCGGTCGGGATTTTCACGCTCGTGCTCGTGATCGCCTTGCCCGTCGCGCTCGCGCCCAAGCTGCGTTTCGACCGCGAGCCGCCGAAACCCCATTTTCGCGCGGTCGCCGAGGCGCTGGTCGGGATCGTGCCGCGCGCGGCGCGGCTTGTGATTCTCGATCCCGCCGGCAGCGGCGAATCTGGGATCATGGCGGCCTATCACCTGCGCCGGGCCGATCGCCGGATCGGATTCATATCCGCTTACTCGGGCTTCAACGAGACGCGGGCGCGCGAGGTATTCGTCGCCGCGCCGCCCGACTACGTGCTGGTCCATTCCGGCGCGGCGCTGGTGCGGGCGGCGACGGGCCTCGACTTGCGCGAGGAGGAATCCACCTTGCTTCGCCGCGAATCCGGCGGCTGGGCCGTCGTCGGCCGCTGGCCTTATCCCGGGCCTAAGGCCGCGCGCCCATGACCCCCATCGTCAACGTCGTTCTGCCGGTGTTTGCCATCATCCTCGCCGGCTACGCCGCCGGGCGGCGCGGCTGGCTCGGCGAGGCGAGCTCGGAGGCGCTCAACCGCTTCGTCTATTACTGCGCCCTGCCGGCGTTGTTTTTCGGCTAGCTCGCGCGGATGGACCCGGCGCGAATCTTCGATCCGACGTTCCTCGCGGCTTACGGCGGCGGCATGCTCGCGGTGTACGCCGCGGCGCTGGCGCTGGC
>MIAC01000279.1:1404-10606 GCA_001830475.1 Rhodospirillales bacterium RIFCSPLOWO2_12_FULL_67_15 | reverse complement strand
GTGCCCGCAGGCGACGCTGATCCGCAAGGACTGCATCAACGGCTTTATCGGCGCGATCGAACCCGCGAGCGGCGCCAACCGGATGACCCGCTGGATCGCCGACCGCCGCCTGGCGGCGCTGCTGGTGGTCGGCATCTGCACCGACATTTGCGTCATGGATTTCGTGCTGACCATGCTTTCGGCCCGCAACCACGGCCTCGCGCCCGGCTTGCGCGACATCGTGGTCTATGAGCCGGCGTGCGCGACCTACGACCTGCCGCGCGAGGCGGCGTCGGCTCTCGGCCTGCCGGCGACGGCGGCGCATCCGCGCGCCGAGGCCCATCACATGGGGCTCTACTTCATGGCTTCGCGCGGCGCGCTCGTCGCCGATCGCTTGGCCTGAGGCGCGGAGGGATGGCGGATTATTTCTTTTACGGCTCGCTGATGGATGCGGATGTTCTCTCCGCCGTGGCGGGCGAGCGGATCGCGCCCTCCCGTCTGGTTCCGGCGCGTCTGCCCGGATACGAGCGCATGGGCGCGTCGAGCGGCGTTTTTCCCATCATCGTCGCGGACTCGGGCGCGGTCGAGGGGGTCGAAGGAATCCTGGTGCGGGGGATCGGTCCGGCGGCGGCGCGCCGTCTCGTCCGCTACGAAGGCCAGGGCTACATGCTGATGAAAAGGCCGGTGACGACGGCGGACGGTCGCGACGAAGCTTTCGTCTTCATCCCCGCGCGTCCGGGCCGCTCTTCCGGCAAGGCGTGGGATTTCGAGACTTGGCGCCGGCGCCACAAGCGCCGCCTGATGCGCGCGCTGGCGGCGGAAAATTCGCCCTAATCGGTTTGTTCAGGACGCGCTGGCGAATTGCGGGCTGTCGCCGTCGGGGGCGCGGATGCAGGCGATGTTCTTGGCCTGGAGCGCGGCGCAGGCTTTCGCCGCCTCCGTCTTGGAGAGCCCGGCGATGCGGGCGCGGTAAATCGGTTTGCCCTTTTTCGGACTGGTCGGGACGATCTTGATCTCGCCGTTGACGAGCGTCCCGGGCGCGAGCTTGGCCGCGTTCTGCGCCGCCTGTTCGGCGAGCGCGTAGCGGTGGAAAGCGCCGACCTGGATCAACCATTGTCCGCCCGAAGCCTGGGCCGTCTCGGTCGGGGGACGGGAACGGGCCCGCGCCGGCGCGGAGCGAGGGGTTTGGCGGACCGCGACCGCGGCGGGCTTGGTCCGGACGATCGTCTTGGCGGAATCCGGCGCGGCTTGCGCGACGGAGGTGCGGATACGCTCCGGCGCCGCGGGGAAGGCGGCGACGCGGACGCCGGCCAAGGTTTCGAAGCCGCGGTCCAGCAACTCGGCCATCCGCGCGTTGCGGGTCGCGGGCGAACGGTCGCCCATGACCACCCCGATCACGCGGCGCTTGTCGCGCACGGCCGAGGCGACGAGGTTGTAGCCCGAAGCGCGGATGTAGCCGGTCTTGATTCCGTCGGCGCCAGCGTAATCCCCGAGCAACTGGTTGTGGTTGCGGTAGGTGACGCCGGCATGGGCGAACTCCGGCGTGGCGAAGACGGTATAATGATGGGGAAAATCGCGGATGAGGGCGCGCGCCAGCGCCATCATGTCGCGCGCGGTGGTCACCTGGGCCGGGTGCGGCAGGCCCGAGGCGTTGCGGAAGACGGTGCGGGCCATGCCCAGCGCGTGCGCCTTGTCGGTCATCGCCCGGGCGAAATCGGCTTCGCTGCCGGCGACGCGTTCGGCCAGCGCCACCGCCATGTCGTTGGCGGACTTGGCGACGACGGCGAGCACGGCGTCGCGCACGAGAACGGCATTGCCGGCGGCAACGTTGAGCTTGGACGGCGACTGGGCGGCGGCGGTCTTGGAAACCCGGATGCGCTCGTAGGGCGAAAGCTGGCCCTTGTCCATCGCCTCGAAGACGAGATAGAGGGTCATGATCTTGGCGAGCGAGGCGGGGTGCGCCTGCCCGTCGGGATTGGCCGCGTGCAAGACGCGGCCCGTGTTCGCGTCCACCACCATCTGGGCGAACGGCACCTCGGCGCGGAGCGCGGGGGCGAACCCGAGCGCGAAAATCGCGGTCAAGACCGCGCCAAAGGCACGGGTCTTGGCGGTTCTTCGCGACGGCCGGTCAGGAGCGAAAGGCATCGGTTGTCTGGAGCGGCCCTTGTTTTTGTCGTTCCCCGTCATCGGCGTTGCTCGGGCGCGACGGCCGGAGCCCCAGGATTAGAGCCCAAATCCTCCCGCCCCCACAAGCGCAGGAACCCTCGGCTTCCGACTGGTTTAAAAGCTTTTGTCGAATAAAGGGTTAAAAACCGCCGCTTTGCCGGTGCGGATGGGAACGGCGCCGAGGACCTGATGTGCGACTGCGAGTTAACTAACAACAATTTTGTTACGTATAAATTTTATAATTTATTTTCAATATGATAACTTTAAAACATTATTTGATGCATCGCACAAATATTGGTTGACAACACGCCTTTTTTCCCCTATACATTTCGTCATGATGCTGCTTTGCAGCATGAAATCAATCGAACCGCTCAACCCGAGGACCGAAACACCATGAATGCTCCTGTGCGCAAGACATCCGCTCCCAAAAACCCGGAAATGATCGAATCCACCTTCAGCGCGGCCAAGGACGCGATGGAAAGCGTTTTCGGCGCCGCCGCCATGACCAAGGCTTTCGAGAACGCCTTTGCTTTTGGCCGGGCAAACCTGGACGCCACCGCCCAGGCGGGCGGCGCGCTGATGGCCGGGACGCAGGAGATCAACCAGGTTTGGTTCGCGCTGGCGCAGGAAACCGTCAATGACGGCGTCGCGGCGCTGCGCCGCCTCACCGCCTGCCGGAGCACCCCGGAATTGATCGCGGCCCAGAGCGAACTCAGCCAGGCTTCGTACGCGAAATTCGCGAGCAAGGGCCGCGCGCTCTCCGACCTCACGACCAAGCTCGCCGAGGACGTGTCGGCCCCCGTCGTCGCCCGCGCCAATGCGGCGTTGAACGTGCTGGCCAAGCCGATTGCTGCCTGAGCTCCCTCCCATCCCCCAAGAGACGGGCAGCATCCGCGCCCGGTGGACCCTCCCTCCACCGGGCGCATTCTTTTGGGTCTAACGGGGCCGAATCGAAGCCCGACCGCCTGCCGAGACGGGGTTTTGCGGCCGCGGCGGTTTCCTTATAATCTCCGGATCGAGGACCTCGATCCATGACCCGGCTTTCCGCCAGATCGTCCAACGTACCGCCGAACGGGCCCGCCAAAGCGCCGCCCGTGCGCCGCGACGACGACGGGCCGCGCACCGGGATAGCCGTCAAGACCCGGCCCAAGACCAAAAAGCCCTCCCTGTACAAAGTGCTGCTGTTGAACGACGACTACACGCCGATGGAATTCGTCGTTCACGTGCTCGAGCGTCTCTTCGGCAAGTCGCACGAGGAGGCGATCCGGATCATGCTCCATGTCCACCATAAGGGGGTCGGCATTTGTGGGGTCTACACCTACGAGATCGCCGAGACCAAGGCCGGGCAGGTGATGGATCTCGCTCGCCAGCAGCAGCACCCGCTGCAATGCACCATCGAAAAAGACGGAATCGAGTAGGTTTCATGTTGTCGCACAATCTCGAGCAGACGTTGCACCGGGCCTTGGCGAACGCCGGCCAGCGGCGGCAGGAATACGCCACCCTCGAGCATCTTCTGCTCGCGCTCTGCGACGACGCCGACGCGATTGCCGTCTTCCGCGCCTGCGGGGTCGACGTCGATTCGCTCCGCGTCGACATGACCGAATTCATCAACGGCGAGCTCGCGCGCATGGGAACGGTCGCGCGCGCCCATGAGCCGAAGCCGACGGCCGGGTTCCAGCGCGTGATCCAGCGCGCCATCATGCACGTCCAGTCCTCGGGCCGCGAGGAGGTGACCGGGGCCAACGTCGTGGTGGCGCTGTTCTCGGAGCGCGAAAGCCACGCCGTCTATTGCCTGCAAATGCGGGAAATGTCGCGGCTCGACGCGGTCAACTACATCTCCCATGGCATCGCCAAGGCCGGACCGGCGCGCCCGCGCGCCCCGCACGGCGCCGACGAGGACGCCCAATCGGAAAAGGTCGTGCGCAAGGGACACGAGGCGCTCGACTCCTACTGCGTCAATCTCAACAAGAAAGCGCGCGAAGGGCGGATCGATCCCTTGATCGGCCGCGAAGCCGAAATCGAGCGCACCATCCAGATTCTCTGCCGGCGCAACAAGAACAATCCGCTTTTCGTCGGCGACGCCGGGGTCGGCAAGACCGCGATCGCCGAAGGCCTGGCGCGGCGCATCGTCCAGGGCGAGGTGCCGGACGTCTTGAAGAACTGCACCATCTTCGCCCTCGACATGGGCTCGCTGCTCGCCGGTACGCGCTACCGCGGCGATTTCGAGGAACGGCTGAAAGCGGTCATCGGCGAGATCGAGAACACGCCCGGCGCGATCATGTTCATCGACGAGATTCACACCGTGATCGGCGCCGGCGCGACCTCGGGCGGCTCGATGGACGCCTCCAACATCCTCAAACCCTCGCTCGCCGCCGGCGCGGTCCGCTGCATGGGCTCGACCACCTATAAGGAATACCGCAGCCACTTCGAAAAGGACCGCGCGCTGGTGCGCCGCTTTCAGAAGATCGACATCTACGAGCCCTCGATCGAGGACACGGTCAAAATCGTCAAAGGCCTCAAGCCCTATTTCGAGAAGCACCACAAGGTCCGCTACACGGCGGGCGCCATGCGCGCGGCGGTGGAACTCGCGGCGCGCCACATCCACGACCGCAAGCTGCCCGACAAGGCGCTCGACGTGATCGACGAGGTCGGCGCGGCGCGCATGCTGCTGCCCGAGGCGAAGCGCCGGCGCACCGTCACCGTCAAGGACGTGGAGACGGTCGTCGCCAAGATCGCGCGCATTCCGCCCCGGAGCGTGTCGGTGGATGACCGCAAGGCGCTCGGCACCCTGGAAACCGATCTCAAGACCGTCGTCTTCGGCCAGGACAAGGCGATCGGGGCGCTCGCCGCCTCGATCAAGCTCGCCCGCGCCGGCCTGCGCGAAGGGGAAAAGCCGATCGGCTGTTATCTCTTCTCCGGCCCGACCGGGGTCGGCAAGACCGAGGTCGCGCGCCAGCTCGCCAAGATCCTCGGCGTCCAGCTGGTGCGCTTCGACATGTCGGAATACATGGAGCGCCACTCGGTTTCGCGGCTGATCGGCGCGCCGCCGGGCTACGTCGGCTTCGACCAGGGCGGTCTTTTGACCGACGCCGTCGATCAGCAGCCGCACACGGTCCTGCTCCTCGACGAGATCGAGAAGGCGCACCCCGACCTGTTCAACATCCTGCTGCAGATCATGGATCACGGCAAGCTCACCGACCACAACGGCAAGAGCGTCAACTTCCGCAACGTGATCCTGATCATGACCACCAACGCCGGCGCGATGGAGATGGCCAAGGCCCCGATCGGCTTCGAGCGCCTGGAGCGCGAGGGCGACGACAAGGAGGCGATCGAGCGCGCCTTCTCGCCCGAGTTCCGCAACCGGCTCGACGCCGTCATCTCGTTCGCCCACCTGCCGCCCGAGGTGGTCGCGCGCGTCGTCGACAAATTCATTCTCGAGCTCGAGCTGCAACTCGAGGAGCACGGCGTGATTTTGGAGATGACCGACGGCGCGCGGGCCTGGCTCGCCCGCACCGGCTACGACCGGCAGATGGGCGCCCGTCCGCTCGCCCGCGTCATCCAGGAGCACATCAAGAAGCCGCTCGCCGATGAGCTCCTGTTCGGCCGCCTGGCTTCGGGCGGCGTCGCCTTGGTGCGCGAGGAGGAGGGCAAGCTCGTCCTCGATTATCCCGATCCCACCGGGCGCAACCTCCCGGCCAAGCGCAAGGACCGCAAGCCGCCGGCGCTGGTGGAGTGAGCCTTTCCTCGGGTGCCGGGCTTCCGATCACCGCATAATCCGGCGCAAAAGCCGCTTGTTTGTTTCGGCAAGATGCCCATATTATATCGGCATCTTGCTTAGCCTGCTCTATGTGTCGGTATTCAGCGAAAAAACGAGGCCGCTATGTCGAAAACGGAAGCCTCCGCGGGAAAAGCCCCGAGGCGCGCTTCACGCGCGGTTCCGAGGGCACCGGTTGGCGAAGGCACCTCTTCGGAGGGCATCGAAGATTTCTTCAAGATCACTTTTAGTCCGGTGAGCAAAGGTTCCCTTTCCTTCATGGGCGGCACGAGACCGGTGGCGCCCTATCAGTTCTTCCACGCTCGCGATTTGCATTGGATCGAAATCGTTAAGCGCGGCATTCCGGTAAAGGCGGTCGATACGTTGATCGCACACAAAGTTCTGACCAGGAGCGAGATAGACTCTTTAGTCATGCCCCGGCGGACACTTGCTCACCGTGAACGAAAGAGAGAGCCGCTTAACGCAATCGAATCCGAACGGCTCCTCAGAATCGCCCGAATCATCGCCATCGCGGAAGATACGTTCGCCAACAGCGAAAAGGCCGCCACTTGGTTGCGGCGGCCAAGCCGTCTGTTCGGCGGAAAAGCCCCGCTGGCCCTGGCGGATACCGAGCTGGGAGGCAGGATGGTCGAGGATGTCTTGCAACGGATCGCGCACGGGATCGCGGCGTAAATATTCTGTCGATGAGGGCATTTCGTGAATGAAGGCATGGCGACTCACGAAAGCCCGTCATAAATCGCTCGATGGAATTGGCGGAGAAATCGCGGAGGGGCGATGGCATAGAAGAGGACAGCGTATCATTTATGCCGCGGCTAGCCCTTCACTCGCTGTCCTCGAAGTTCTCGTCCATTTGGATTTATCGCCGGATTTATTGCCCGACGATTATATCTTGATCGAAATAGATATTCCGGACGACATCGAAACCATACGCACCAAGCGCGACGATCTCCCTGATGGCTGGGATTTTTTCGATGGATTGGCGGCGAGAGTGGTGGGCGTAAAGTGGCTCGATGATGGCGAAACGGCGGTTATGTTGGTCCCGTCGGTGGTTGTTCCAGAAGAAAACATCGTGCTGATTAATCCCGTCCATTCGCACGCCGGGAAAATCGTCGAGGTGTCAAATCGGCCTTTTAGGTTCGATCCCCGTTTATTAACGCCGAGATCCTAATGAACGCATTGAACTCCTGGCTCGCCGGCGTCCGCGTCCTCGACCTTGGGCAATACCTGCCCGGGCCCGGCGCGGCGCAAATTCTTGGCGATCTCGGCGCGGACGTGCTCAAGGTGGAATCGCCGGCGGGCGATCCCTTGCGCGCGCTCGATCCGGTGACGGGAAAAAAAGTGGCGGGGATTTCGCCCTATTACGCGGCGATCAACGCGGGCAAGCGCGTCGTCCGTCTCGACCTCAAGAACGAGAAGGGCATGCGCGCGTTCGAGCGGCTCGCGGCCGCCGCCGACGCGCTGATCGAATCTTTCCGGCCCGGCGCGTTGCCGAAGCTCGGCTTGGGCGCGGAAGCCTTGCGCGCGCTCAATCCGCGTCTCGTCCATGTCGCGCTCTCGGGCTACGGCCAGACCGGGCCGCTCGCGTCCGCGGCCGGGCACGATCTCAATTACCTCGCGTTCGCCGGCGCGCTCGCCGCGAGCGGCCCCTTTGCTGCGCCGGCCATCGCTTTTCCCCCGATCGCCGATAACGCCAGCGCGATGCACGCGGCGCTCTGCGTTCTCGGCGGCTTGCTCAACCGCGCGCGGACGGGACAAGGCGCGTTCGTGGACGTTTCCCTCGCCGAAACCGCGCTCGCGTGGCAGGCGTGGGGACTGACCGCGGCAGCCGCCGGTTCCACCCCTTCGCGCGAAGCCGCGATGCTCAACGGCGGCGCGGCGTATTATCGGATCTATCGCACCCGGGACGGGAAGTTCGTCACCTTGGGCGCGATCGAACCCGCGTTTTGGCGCAACTTCTGCGCAGCCGTCGGCCGGCCCGAATGGGTCCCGCGTCACGCCGACCCGTTGCCGCAAACCGCCCTGATCGCCGAAGTCGCGGCGCACGTCGCCACGGGGAGTCGCGCCGAATGGGACGACCGGCTCGGGCGCGTGGATTGCTGCTACCAGGCGGTGCTGGACCACGGCGAAGTCGCGGACCATCCCCACGCCGCCGCGCGCGGGCTGATCCGCCGCGTGCCCGCCGACGCGAACACCGGCGCTCCTTCGCACGTCGAAGCCGCCTTCGCCGCGATCGTGGGGGGCCGCGCCCCGCCCGCCCGCGCGCCCTTCAGGGACGTGACGGCGGATGATGCCCTGGCGGCATGGGAAGTTGCGCTCTAAAAGTTTCAGCCCTCGCAGCGGCCTTCGCCGGCGATCCGCGCCGCCGCCGCGCCGAGCGGATCGAGCGGCAGGCTGCTTTTCCCCTTGAGATCGTAGCTCATGCGCGCTTCGCCGCCGCCGGGACCGGTGCGGGCGACCGTGATCTTGCGGCAAAAGTCGCAGCCGTTCAGCATCACCACCCGGTCTTCGACGCGAAAGAGCTTGACGCAGATTGGCTCCGGCTCCGCCGCGGCCTGGGCCTCGGGCTTGACGATGTTGACCGGCGCGCCGGGCGTGCCTTCGCAAGGCGATTCGGAGGTCATCCGCGAGCGGCCCGGACCCTTGAACGGCACCGCGACCGGCATCCCGGGATGGACCGTGAAGCTCCGCTGCGTCGGCGTCGCGTTGCCGGTGCGGCTGCGGAGCAGGGTGACGATCCGGCAGGCGTTGCATTGATTGACCAGCGATTCGCCGCCCGGGTCGGGAACGAGGCGCACGCACTCCTCGGCCGCGGCCTGTCCGGGAGAAAGAAGGACGAGCGCGGAAGCCGCCACGAGCACGGCCGCGCCCAAGACGGCCACGGACTCGAAGTGAGCCACGCGGCGAGCGCCAGGCCGGTCGATGGTTTTCATGGCGTCGTCATGCCCGGCCGGCCTTGCCGTCCTCGATGAACCGCTTGAGCTCGTCGGCGGCGCCCTCGAACACGGCGAGGTAAGCCTCGATGGGGTCGACGCCCGGCCCCAGCTTGCCGAGCGCGCGCACGAGGGCCGTGGCGCCGGCGTAGAAGGCTCTCCGGCACTCGACGCGCTGCTCGTCGGAGGCGTCGAAGGGAATGCCTTGTTCGGCGTAAACCCGCCACTCGGCTTCGATGGGCTTCTTGTTTCGCAGCATCACGCGACCTCTACGGCGGGCACCGCCGCACCCAGGGCGGCGACGGCCCTGAAAAGAGTCATGGGCGAGAGCATGCCTCCGGCGTGGTTAACA
>MIAC01000279.1:0-1385 GCA_001830475.1 Rhodospirillales bacterium RIFCSPLOWO2_12_FULL_67_15 | reverse complement strand
AAGGCGAAAACCCCGCCAATTGGGCGATCTCCGCCCGCACGGCCGCGCATTCCCGCTCCAAATGCCGCGCGAGCAGAGCGCGAAAAGAGTCGTCCCTGATCCAATGGAAGCTGAGCGTCGGCTCGGGCAGATAGCCGCGCTGGATTTTGTGTTCTCCTTGCGCGCCGGCCTCGACGCGGGCGAGGCCGCGGGCGATGGCGAACTCGATCGCCTGGTAGTAGCAGGCCTCGAAGTGGAGAAAGCGGAAATCGGCGACGCAGCCCCAGTGGCGCCCATAGAGGGTGTCCCCTCCGAGCAGATTGAGCGCGCCCGCGACCGGTTTTCCGCCGTGCTCGGCGAGCACCAGGACGACGCGATCCGCCATGCGCTCGCCCAAGAGCGAGAAGAACTCCCGGGTCAAATACCCGCCGCCCCATTTGCGCTGGGCGGTCGAGCGGTAGAAGGCAAAAAACGCGTCCCAGTGCGCCTCGCGCACATCCGGTCCCGTCAGCGCGGAAAGAACGACACCGGCTTGGCGGACGCCTGCGCGTTCCTTGCGGATCGCCTTGCGCTTGCGCGAGGAAAGCTCGCCGAGAAAATCGTCGAAGCCGGCGTAGCCCCGGTTTTGCCAATGGTACTGGATGCCGAGGCGCGAAAGATAACCCGCCGCTTGAAGCGCGCGGGCATCGTCTGGCCTGAGAAAATTGACGTGCAGCGACGATACGCCTGTGCGCGCCGCGATCTCCGCGAGCGCCGAGGCGGCGACGGCCCTGAGCTCGTCCGCTTGCGCCGGATCGAGCGCAGGCGGAACCAGAAGTCTCGGCCCGGTCGCGGGCGTGAACGGAACCGCGCACAAAAGCTTCGGATAATACCGCCCGCCGGCGCGGGTATAGGCGTCGGCCCAGGCGTGGTCGAAGACGTATTCGCCGAAGGAGTGATTCTTGAGATAAAGCGGCGCGGCGGCCAGTGCTTGGCGCGAGGAATCCTCGATAACCAGATGCATCGGCGCCCAGCCGGTTGCGGCGACGGCCGAGCCGGAGTCTTCGAGCGCGGCGAGAAAGGCGTGGGCGACGAAGGGATTGTCGGCGCCTACGAGCGCGTCCCAGGCTTCGGGCGCGATCTCGCGGATCGAGCCGAGCGTGCGCGCGGTCAGGGGCTCGCGGCCATCGGGCATGGGGCAAGGATGGCCGCCGGCGGGGCCGGATTCAAGCCGGGTCCTACAGCCTGAACATCTGCCCTTCGTGGGGGGCGAGGACGCGGGTCTTGGAACGCAAGCCGGCGAACATGCTTTCCGCGATCTCGAGCTTGTTGTCGATGGCGGTGTCCGACTGGTCGGGGTCGTGGTGGAAAAGATAGAGGTTCTTGACCTTGGCGCGGTGGGCGAGCTTGACGACCTCGCTGATGCA
>MIAC01000278.1:3280-18782 GCA_001830475.1 Rhodospirillales bacterium RIFCSPLOWO2_12_FULL_67_15 | reverse complement strand
CCGGCGGCGATTGGCGCGGATATTCCCCTTCCTGGAATGGCTGCCCCTGGTCAATCGCCGGACCTTGGCGGCGGACCTGAGCGCCGGTCTGACCGGCGCGATCGTCGTCCTGCCCCAAGGCGTGGCGTTCGCCACCATCGCCGGGATGCCCCCCGAATACGGACTTTACGCCGGGATGGTGCCCGCCATCGTCGCCGCGCTGTTCGGCTCGTCCTGGCATCTGGTTTCGGGGCCGACGACCGCCGCTTCCATCGTACTTTATTCGTCGTTGAGCGCCTTCGCCGCGCCGGGGTCGGCGGACTACGTGCAATTGGCCATCACCCTCGCCTTCATGGTCGGCGCGATCGAAATCACCATGGGTTTGTTCCGGCTGGGCGCGTTGGTCAATTTCATTTCGCATTCGGTCGTGATCGGCTTCACCGCCGGCGCGGGCATCCTGATCGCCGCCAACCAGGTCAGGAATTTCTTCGGCCTGCCGGTTCCCCCGGGGGCCACGTTCCACGATGTCGCCGTTTTCCTCGTCGAGCACATCGGCGACATTTCGCCGGCGGTGACGGCGGTCGGCGCCGTGACTCTGGTGTTCGGCATCCTCGCGCGCCGTTTGCTTCCTCGAATACCCCACATGATCGTCGCCATCCTCGCCGGCAGCCTGCTCGCCCTGGTCCTCGACCTGGGTTTCGGCGCGGCGATCCCGACGGTCGGGGCGCTGCCCTCGCACCCGCCGCCGCTGTCGGCGCCGAGCTTCTCGATGCAGGTGATGCGCGACTTGGCGCCCACGGCGTTGGCGGTCACGTTGTTCGCGCTGACCGAGGCGCTCTCGATCTCGCGCGCGCTCGCGGTGCGCAGCGGCCAGCACATCAACAGCAACCAGGAATTCCTCGGCCAGGGGCTTTCCAACATCGCCGGCAGCTTCTTCTCCTCCTACGTCGCGACCGGCTCCTTCAACCGCAGCGGCCTCAACTACGACGCCGGCGCCAAGACGCCGGTCGCGGCGATGATCGGCGGCGTGGCATTGCTGGCCGTCGTCGTCCTGGTGGCGCCGTTCGCCGCGTACCTGCCCGACGCGGCCATGGCGGGAATCCTTTTTCTCGTCGCCTGGGGTTTGATCGACTTCAAGCATATCGCCCAGGTCGCCCGCGCCAGCCGGTCGGAAACCGCCGTCCTCGCGGTCACGTTCCTCGCCACCCTCTTTCTCCCGCTGGAGTTCGCCATCTTCGCGGGTGTTTTGCTGTCGCTGCTGCTGTATCTCAACCGCGCCTCGCACCCGACGATTCTGTCCCGCGTTCCCGATCCCGCCGCCGCGGGACGGAAATTTACGTCCGCCGACCGCCTGCCCGAATGCCCGCAAATCAAGATTCTCCGGATCGACGGTTCGCTGTTCTTCGGCGCGGTCAACTATTTCCAGGAAACGTTGCGCGCCTATGAAAGGAAAAGACCGGATCAGAGGCATATCGCGCTGTTCATGTCGGGCGTGAACTTCATCGATGTCGCGGGCGCCGAGGCGCTGACCCAGGCGGCGCGCCGGCAACGGGAACGCGGCGGCGGACTTTATCTCGTCAACGTCAAGGAGGCCGTCCGTTCCCGGTTGCGCCGCGGCAGGTACATCGAGGAGATCGGCAGCGAAAACGTCTTCGCTTCCAAAACCCAGGCTTTCGCCGCGATCTACCCCAGGCTCGACCGCCCGACCTGCATGGATTGCCGCGCCCGCATTTTCAGGGAGTGCGTGAGCGAATTCGGGAAGCCGGAGCCGCTCCCCGCCGCGCCGGAGCAGGTGCTCCCCGCGATCGTCGCGCAAAAGGCGCCGCGGCGCATTCTCGCCGTCCTCGCCCTCGATTACGGCGACCACGATCTCGCCCGATACGCCTGGGCGCTGGCGAAAACGCTCGGCGCCAAGCTCGCGTTCGGGCATGTCGCGGAGTGGGAGCCGGGATTCGGGTTCGAAGGCTACCTGACGCCGGCCGAAGTCGAAAGGCAACTGGAGGCGGTCGTACACGGAAAACTCGATGCCCTGGCGGCGGAGGTCGGCGCGTCCGGCGCGGAAACGGTCGTGGCATTCCCAGGCTGGGATCGCGGCATCGCCGATCTCGCGCGCGATTGGAAGCCCGACCTGGTCGTGGTGCCGTCGAACAAGGATCACGACCTGTCGGGGGGCGGTCGTCTTGTCGTCCGCGACTGGGAGTGCGACGCGGTGATCTTCCGGGTGTACTTGTTCGGAGCCCTCAGCCGGGTGGCCAAGGCTTGGCTTGGTGCCGGATCGGATACCGCCGCGCGGTAAAAGCAGCGCGAAAGAAAAAGGGCCGCGAAAAACTTCGCGGCCCTTGCGATTTTCCGGGATACCCGTTTCAGCGCGAATAGAACTCGACCACCAGGTTCGGCTCCATCTGCACCGGATAGGGGACGTCGCCGAACTTCGGCGTGCGCACGAAGGTGCCCTTCATCTCCTTGTGATCGACCTGGAGGTAGTCGGGCACGTCGCGTTCGGCCAGTTGGCTCGCCGCCAGCACCGCCGCCAGCTGCTTGGACGACTCCTTGAGCTCGATGGCGTCGCCGTCCTTGACCAGGTAGGACGGAATGTTGACCCGCCGGCCATTGACCTTGACGTGGCCGTGGTTGACGAGTTGGCGCGCGGCGAAGACGGTGGGAACAAATTTCATGCGATAAACGACCGCGTCCAGGCGCCGCTCGAGCAGGCCGATCAGGTTCTCCGAGGTATCGCCGCGCCGGCGGGAGGCCTCGGCGTAGTAGCGGCGGAACTGGCGCTCGGTGATGTTGCCGTAGTAACCCTTGAGCTTCTGTTTCGCCCGGAGCTGGGTGCCGAAGTCGGAGGGCTTGCGCCCCCGCCGCTGGCCGTGCTGGCCGGGGCCGTATTCGCGGCGGTTCAAGGGGCTTTTCGGACGGCCCCAGAGGTTCACGTTCAGACGGCGGTTGATCTTGTACTTGGACTCGGCGCGTTTGGTCATATGAGTTTGGTTCCGTTCGTTGTTGTCCCGATAGGCCCCCGGTCGGTCGCACGTCGAACGATCCGCCGGCGGCGGGGCGCTCGGCCACTTGGGGCCGGCCCGCGTTCTCGGAAATTAAGGGGCGGCAGTATAGGCCTGGAAGGCCCGCTGTCAAACGACCGCAAACCGCCGGAAAGCTAGGCCGATTCGAGCTCGCTGTCCCAGTAGAGGAAGTCGCGCCAGCTTTCGTGCAGGTAGTTGGGGGGAAAGCCCCGGCCGTTTTCCTGCAGCTCGACATTGGTCGGCGCGTAAGGCTTGCGCCTGAGCGCGAGACCCACTTCCCTGGGCAGGCGGCGGCCCTTGGTCAAGTTGCAGGGCTCGCACGCGGTGACCACGTTCGACCACACCGTGCGTCCGCCACGCGAGCGCGGCACCACGTGGTCGAAGGTCAGGTTTTCGGTCGGAAAATTGCCGCTGCAATACTGGCAGCGGAACCGGTCGCGCAGGAACACGTTGAACCGGGTGAAGGCCGGCCGGCGCGCGATCGGCACGAATTCCTTGAGCGCGATCACGCTCGGAAGCTGGATCCGGGCGCTCGGCGAACGCACCGCCCGGTCGTATTCCGAGACCACGCTGACGCGCTCCAGGAACACCGCCTTGACCGTGTCCCGCCACGACCAGAGCGAGAGCGGGAAATAGCTGAGCGGCCGGAAATCGGCATTCAGCACCAAGGCCGGGAAACTGTTGACGGCGATGCTCACGTCGGGCTCCCCATTCGCAGCGGGGGAATACTACAGGATGGCGGGGCGGATGCAAATTGAACTCGAATCGCGATTCAGGCATTTTTGCCGAGGGCTTCCCTGAGGAACTCCTGACCCAGGCGAATTCCCTCCTCGTCGATGCCGTGGGCGATCCCGGGGCGCACGTGGGCGCGAACCGGGACCTTGTTCTTGTCGAGCGCCGTTTTTGCCTGGTCGAGGGATTCGACCGGCACGATCCCATCGGCGGCGCCGTGGACGAGAAGAACGGGCGGACGCGCGCGAATCTCGTCCGCGAGAAATTCGGCGCCGACCAGCATCCCCGAATAGCCGACGATCCCGGCCAAGGGCCGCGCGCGCCGAAGCCCGACGTGGAGCGCCATCATCGTCCCCTGGGAAAAGCCGATCAGCGCCATGTTCTCCTCGTTGAGTCCGAAAATGGCGAGCAGGTGATCGATGTAATGGTCGAGAATGGGCGCGGCGGCCCGGGTGCCCTCGAGCCGCGCTTCGGGACCGAAGTCGCGGAGGCTGAACCATTGATAGCCGAAGGGCGCCATGTCGAATCGATGGGGCGCGTTGGGGGAGAAGAACGCCGCCTCGGGCAGGATTTGCTGAAACAAGGGCGCGAGCCCGATCAGGTCGTTGCCGTCGGCACCGACGCCGTGCAAAAGCAGCACCACCTGGCGCGGGGGCTGGCCCGTGGCGGGCGGGAGCGCGGGACCGGCGAGCAGCGGAAGATTGGACATAAGGGGGGTTCCTAAGGAAGTCCGGGGACTAATCCATGAAAAGGTGGTTACTAGACTTAACAAGGATACTCGTTATCATTGACAAGAATATACGTTAGGCATTACAAGGGAGCAAGTTAAAATTTACATGGGTTGAAGATATCCATGACAACTCCTCGTCGCAGCCGCGAGAATCCCGAGGTCCGCGAATTTATTCTTCGCAATGCAAGCGAACATCCGAAAGACATTTCGGCCTTAGCTGTCCAAAAATTTGGGCTCTCGCGCGCGGCGATTTCTGGCTACATGCAGCGCCTTATTCGCGCTGGCTTGGTCACAGCGACAGGGCGCACCTTCGCTCGCCAGTATTCGCTCAAGAAACTGTCTGCGATTGCCATAAAGCTCAAAATAACAGCCCACTCGTCCGAAGACACGGTTTGGCGTTTTCGAATCTTGCCGCACCTGAAACCTATTCCTGAAAATGTGCGCGATATTTGTCAGTACGGCTTTACCGAGATGTTCAACAATGTCATCGACCATTCGGCAAGCCCCGACGTAATTGTTGCGTTTGAACAAGATTACGCGGAAATCAGAATGCGTGTTATAGACCACGGCGTAGGTATTTTCGAAAAAATTCGAAGAGATTTTCATTTACCCGATCCCCGCACGGCCATGCTGGAACTTTCAAAAGGAAAACTTACTTCGGATACGGCACGCCATTCCGGAGAGGGCATTTTTTTCACGTCCCGGATGTTTGACAAATTTCGAATTAGCGCGAATTCTCTTTTCTATGGTCGCGAAAAAAAGGATGAATCCGAGTGGTGGATAGAAGGACAAGAGCCGCCAGAGCTTCGGGGTGGAACCGTCATTTTTATGGCGATTTCAACCGATGCATCATGGACAATGCGGCAGATTTTCGAGAAATACGAGGGAGATGACGTTCATTTCCGAAAAACTCACGTTCCCATCAAACTAGGACGATATCCCGGCGAACAACTCGTCTCCCGCTCACAAGCAAAACGCATACTCGCGCGATTCGAAAACTTCTCGGAAGTTATATTGGACTTCGAGGGCGTGCCGCAAATCGGCCAGGCATTCGCCGATGAGATTTTTCGCGTATTTCGGCAAGACCACCCAAATATAAGACTCTTCGCGATTCGAGCGAATCCGGAAGTGACGCAAATGATCGAACGAGTTCAGAAACCGGCCATATCTATGGATTAGCTTGTGCGACTCGTTTCTGCCATCCCTTCCGGCGAAGAATCATGACTGTCGTCACCCGTTTCGCGCCGAGCCCGACGGGGCTTTTGCATCTCGGCCACGCCCACGCCGCGTTGTTCGCCGAACGGCGCGCGCGCGAAGCGGGCGGGCGGTTTCTGCTGCGGATCGAAGACATCGACCGCACCCGCTGCCGGAGCACGTTCGAGGCGGCGCTGAGCGAAGACCTCGCCTGGCTCGGGCTTTCCTGGGAAACGCCGGTGCGGCGCCAATCCGAGCACATGGACGACTACACCCGGGCGCTTGCGCGCCTGGAGGCCGGCGGCCTCGTCTATCCCTGCTTCTGCACCCGGCGTGCGATCGCGGCCGAAATCGCTGCCGCCGCGGCGGCTCCGCATGGCCCGGATGGTCCGGTCTATCCCGGAACTTGCCGCGCGTTGACGGAAGCGGAACGCCGCGCGCGGATCGCGGCGGAGATTCCTTACGCGCTCCGCCTCGACGTCGCCCGGGCGTCGCGCTGGGCGGAGCCGCTCGCCTGGACCGATCGCGAACGGGGGGAGCAGGCCGCGCGGCCTGAAATCTTCGGCGACGTGGTGCTGGCGCGAAAGGAGACGCCCGCCAGCTATCATCTCGCCGTCACGGTGGACGACGCGCTGCAAGGCGTGACGCTTGTGACTCGGGGCGAGGATCTGTTCGCCGCGACCCACGTCCATCGCCTGTTGCAGGCCCTCCTCGGGCTGCCGACGCCCGAATATCACCATCACCGGCTGCTCGCCGGCGGCGACGGCCGGCGCTTCGCCAAGCGCGACAAGTCGCTCACCTTGCGCGCCTTGCGCGAATCGGGGCGCGCTCCGGCGGAAGTGCGGGCGCTGGCGGAATTCTAGGGTGAAATATTTTTAAGGCCGAGGCGTGAATTGCTCGGGGTGGCTCGCGTCGATCATCGGGCCGCCCTTGAAGCGGAGCCAGCCGCGCACCTCGATCGTCCGGCCCTTGAACGCGAGCGGGTCCAGCTTGGCGGCGCGGAACAGCTTGAGCGCCGCGCCGTCGATCCGGATGGTGAAATCGGTGCGCCAGTCGGGGCCAAAATTGAGGAATACCGTGCCCTTGACCGCCGCCGCTTCGACGACCGTTCCGGCGACGATCTGAAATGTTTCGATGTCACCCTTGAGGACCTCGGGCGTGCGCACCGCGTAGAAAGGATGCGCCCAGATGCCGCGTTTCGCGGCGCGGGCCTCGGCCTCGAGCGCGTACATTTCGGCGGCGCGCGTGCGATTGTCGGGAAAAGTATAGACCCGGGCCATGCCCAGCCGCAGCATCTCGCCCTGAATCCAGAGGCCGTCGTCGCGGGTGAGATGCGCGAGGGCGCGGCCGTGACGATCCAGGCGCGTGCCCCCATAGCGGAGCGTCACGCGCTTTCCCAGCGCTAGCGCCGCGACGGCACGCTTCGATTCCTCCGCCAGCGGCCAGTCCTTGAAATCTTTTCGCCCGAGCGCGAGCTTCGGCGCCTGGAGGCCGACCAGGCGCACCTCGCGGCTGTCGGCGAGGATCACGGTGTCTCCGTCCACGATTTGCCGCACTTCCGCCGCGTCGCCGTCGGCGAGCGGCCCCTGACCAAACCCGGACGGAGCGAGCCACGGCAGAGCCAGCAGGGCGAGCAACAGACGAACAGCGAGGCGGCGGCGAAGCATGGCCGCAATGGTAGAGGAGAGTCCATCATCCCGCCACAATTGACCTCGATATTGCTACCATGTCCGTCATGCGCCGTCCCGCTTTCGCCCTCGCCCTCCTCGGCCTCCTCGCGCCGCTCGCCGCGTGCACGGTCAACCCGGCGACCGGGCAGCAGAGCTTCACCGGCTTCATGTCGGAGGGCGAGGAGCTTCGCATCGGGGCGCTGGAACACCCCAAGATCCTGCGCGAGTTCGGGGGCGCCTACGACGACCCGGCGCTCGCCGACTACGTTCGCCGGGTCGGCGAATCGCTCGCCCGCGTCGCGGAGACGCCGAACCTCCGCTACACCTTCACCGTCCTCAACGACGACAAGGTCAACGCCTTCGCGCTGCCCGGCGGCTACGTCTACATCACCCGCGGCCTGCTCGCGCTCGCCGACAACGAAGCCGAGGTGTCGGGCGTCTTGGCGCACGAAATCGGCCACGTCGTCGCCCGCCATACCGCCCAGCGCTACAGCCAGGCGATGGCCGCTAACATCGGTCTGACGGTCTTGGGCGTGCTCGGCCAGGCCGCCGGCGTTCCCGGCGCGGTCGGGGACCTCGTCCAGTTCGGGGCCGCCGCCGCGCTGCAAAGCTATTCGCGCGAACAAGAGATGGAATCGGACATGCTCGCGGTGCGCTACATGACCCGGGTCGGCTATTCGCCCGGCGCCTTGAACAGCTTCTTCCGCAAGATGGAGGCGCACGACCAGCTCCAGGCCGCGCTCGCGGGGCGGCCGGGGGCGGAAGAGCGCTACAACATCATGTCCACGCATCCGCGTACCGCGCAGCGCATCGAGCAGGCGATCGAGTTGGCCCGCGTCGGCGCCGTGGCCAATCCCCGCTACGAGCGCGAGGCCTTTCTCGCCCGCATCGAAGGCATGACCTTCGGCGACGATCCCCGCCAGGGAATCCGGCGCGGGCGCGAATTCATCCACCCTGGACTGCGTTTCCGTTTCGTCGTGCCGCCGGGATTCGCGCTGTTCAACTCGCCCCGCCAGGTGGTGGCGCGCGGGCCGCAGCAATCCGTCGTCGTCTTCGACATGGAAACCGAGGCCAAGGCCCGCGCCGTGGGCCCGCTCGCGCACTATCTCGTTCGCGACTGGGGCGCGCGCCTCGCCTTGCGCGAAGTGGAGCCGATCGCCGTCAACGGCCTCGATGGCGCGACCGGTCGGTCGCAGGTTCGCACCCGGGGCGGAATCATGGACGTGCGGCTGGTGGCGATCCGGGCCGACCCATCGCGCATCTATCGCATGGTGTTCGTGACGCCGCCGAGGCTGACCGAATCCTTGCGCGCCGAATTGCAACGCACGACCTATACCTTCCGCCTGCTTTCGCCTGCGGAGGCCGCGCAAGTGAAACCACTTCGAATCGCGCTCGTCACCGCGAAGGCCGGCGACACGGCGGAATCGCTGGCGGCGCGCATGCCGTTCGCGAGCCACCGGCTGGAATGGTTCGAGGCGTTGAACGGGCTCGCCCGCGGTCAGCCGCTGGTGCCGGGCGTGACGTTCAAGACCGTGGTCGAGTAGAGTGAAGCTCACGCCGCGGCGAGCAGGCTTTCCAGCTTATGGGTCGCCTGGACGACGTCGGTGCGCTCGACCGCCGCCAATTCGGCGGCGAGACGGTCGCGGGCGGCCTCGTAGATTTGCCGTTCGCTGAACGATTGGTCGGGCTGGCCGACGTTGCGGTGCAGATCACGGACCACCTCGGCGATCGCGATCGGATCGCCGGAATTGATCTTGGCCTCGTATTCCTGGGCGCGGCGGCTCCACATGGTGCGCTTGATGCGGGCGCGGCCCTTGAGCGTGGTCAGCGCCGCCTCCATGAGCTTGCGCGAACTCAGCTTGCGCAGGCCCGAGGTCGATACCTTGACGATCGGCACCTTGAGCGTCATGCGATCGCGATCGAAGGAGATGACGAACAGCTCGAGCCGGTGTCCGGAGATCTCCTGCATCAGCACCTTCTGAATCTGGCCGACGCCGTGGGTCGGATAGACCACGTGGTCGCCGATCTTGAAGGCGATATCCGACCTCTTGGCCGGCGCCTTGCCGGGGATCTTCGCGGCCGGCGCGGCCGGTTTCGCCGCCGCGGCTTTCGGATGGGCGTGCGCGGCGGCTTTGGCCTTCGGCCTCGGCGCAGGCTTGGATGATTTTACGTTCTTCTTTTTACTCGTCATGGATCGTGAGTTCCTAGGGTCCGTCGGTTCCGGGAAGTTCCGTCGCGCCGTCACCCGGCTCCGCATCCCCGACCGAGCAAGGAACGCCCGGGAAGCACGCAACCCGGATCGAGCAGGTGGTTGGCTGGAGGGAGCAAGACTCGGCCCACAAGGGGGATTGCCGTAATCGCTTGTAAAAACAACGCCTTCCGGCGAAAAATCCGGAGAGCGTCAATTTTTTAGCATAACACGAATTTAAGCGAAAATACAGAGCCCAAGCTTCAACCCGCGCCCTCCGTGCGGGCGAGAACGCCCGGTCAACCTTTCTTGCCGGGATTGGGACTGAAATACTGCGCCTTGTCGGGCTTGTCCCTCCACGCGTCCGCGTCGGCGGGCGGCGTGCCCTTGCGGGTGATGTTGGGCCACTTGGCCGCATACTCGCGGTTGATCTCGAGCCACTTCTCGAGCCCCTTCTCGGTGTCGGGAACGATGGCCTCGACCGGGCACTCGGGCTCGCAGACGCCGCAGTCGATGCACTCGTCGGGATGGATCACCAGGAAATTCTCGCCCTCGTAGAAGCAATCCACCGGGCAAACCTCGACGCAGTCCTGTAATTTACACCTAATGCAGCTCTCGGTGACGACGTAGGTCATGCTCTTCGTCCTTTACGACTCCACCCCGGCGGGCGTTGCCGAAGCACGCCCGGATGGCGCGCTTTGCTAACATATTCGCCCCGACGGATACAACCCTTATGCCTTCGGGTTTATCGCCCGCCGGGATTGTCGTTTTGGGCGCATGCGCGCCCTGAAGGCCCGTTCGTGGGGTTATTCCGCGCGACTGCCCGCGACATTATCCGGAGACTGATCGAGGTCTTGATACAATGCCTGCGCCTCGGCCGCCGGCCCGCGGCGGTTTCCCAGCGCCCGAATGCGGACAACGCGCACGCGTCCGCCGGCGAAAAATGTGAGAACGTCGCCCTCCTTCAACTCATGGCTCGCCTTGGCGATGGGCGCCGCGTTGACCCGAAGCCGGCCCGCGAGGCAGAACCGGGCCGCGCTCGTGCGGCTTTTGAAGAAGCGCGCGAACCACAGCCATTGATCGGCCCTTCGCGTCGGCGTGTGACGAGGCTTTTCGGCCCGGATCATATCTTCAGCGCCGGCGCGGGCGCGCCCCGCCGATCACGCCCCCACCAACCATTTCCCTAAGCACGGCGAACGGCGAATCCCCGCTCCTGCCCGCGCGCCTTGCCCGCGCAGGCCCGATCCGATCCTTCTCCTTCCGGCGCCAGCGCGGACGGAAGGCGCTCGCCTCGCCTTTCTGGATTCGCTCGAAACCGAGCGCCGCGAGCACGGCGGCCAGTTCGCTCGGGCCGAGGCGTGCGAGATTGAGCAGATCGGAAGGCGGGGTGAACGGTCCTTTTTTCGCCAACGTCCAGGCGTGCGCGGCGATCCGCTCGAGGATATCCGCCCGGACGGCGATCGAACCCAAGACGCGATAACCGAGCGATTCCAGAAATTCGGAGGACGCCAAGTCCTCGTCTTGACGTCGTACCCAGGTCCGCCCGGCCGGCGGCAGCGGCGGCGGCGCGATCAGGCCCCGCTGGGCGGCCCACAGGCGGGCGCGTAGTTCGAGAGCATTCGGCTTGAGCAGCGCCGGCATGAAGACGCTTTCGCGGCCGATGACGATCCCGCGCCGCGCCAAAATCCGGCGGTCCTCGCGAGTCAACGCCTCGATCTGCGCTGCGGCGTGCGCGCGCGGCAGCGAGCCGAACCCCTCGGCGAGCTGGAAGACGAGACCGCGCATCGGGCCGCGCGGGGCGGCCTCGTGCGCCGCGAAGAGCGGCGCAAAGACACGTTGCACGGTGCTTTTCACCCACGCGGCGAGACGGCGGCGGATGCGTTCCTTTTCCCCGCCTTCGAGAAGCTCGCTCGGGATCACCGCCACCTGCGGCGCGTACGGCGTCGGCCCCGGCTGAAGGCGCGCCACCGCGGCGCCTTGCCAGAGAATTTCACCGCCCGGACCGAACGCGAAGGCGTCGGCGGCGGCCTGTTCGAGCGCGCGCACGCGCGCCGCCGCCTCGCCGCGCAACGCCCGGAGCGCGGCACCCACGATCGCCTTTTCCGCCGCACCGCGCTTCTGGTTAGCCGCCTCGGGGCCCGCCTCGGCGACGAAGCAAAAGCCTTCGAGCCGACCGACGGTTTCGCCTTCGACCGTCACCCGGCCGTCGCGCGCGACCGCGGCGATGAAGGCGCGGCTATCCCGGAGACGGCTAACCAGAAGCGCGGTGCGGCGATCCACGAACCGCTGCGTCAGCCGCTCGTGCAGCGCATCCGAGAGCCTGTCCTCGACCGCGCGCGCGCGCTCCTGCCAGTGCCCCGGATCGGCGAGCCAGCCGGGCTGATAAGCGACGTAGGTCCAGGTGCGGATGTTGGCGATGCGCTGGATCAACGTTTCCATGTCGCCGTCGGTCCGGTCGAGCCGGGCGATCTGGTCGGCGACCCAGTCGGCGGGGAGACGTTCCTCGGGTCCGGCAAGATGCAGGAAAAGGCGCTTCAGGAATCGAGCGTGCGCCTCGCTCATCACCTTGCGGAAGTCCGGAATCTGGCACACCGCCCAGAGCAAGCGGACACGCTCCGGCGCATCCGCGATACGGACGACATCGGGATCGCGCCCCAAGGGAGCCAGTGCAAGTTCGTCTTGCGCTTCGCGCGCGCGCCTCAGGCCGGCCAAGGATGGCGGCGCGGCCAGACTGCGTTGCAATCGGGCGAGCGAGGCGAAATCGAGTTCCGAATTGCGCCAAAACAGAAACGGCAGCGAATCAAAACGATGGTTTTCGATGCGTTCGACTGTCTCTGCGTCGAGAGAACCGACTTCGGCGGTTGTGCCGAAGGTTCCATCGTTCATGTGCCGCCCTGCCCGGCCGGCGGTCTGGGCGAGCTCGGCCGCGCCGAGCGCGCGCCAATTCCGGCCGTCGAACTTGCGCAACGAGGCGAAGGCGACGTGATCGATGTCCATGTTGAGGCCCATGCCGATCGCGTCGGTAGCGACGAGATAATCCACTTCGCCCGCCTGGTACATGGCGACCTGGGCGTTGCGGGTGCGTGGGCTAAGCGCCCCGAGCACGACCGCGGCGCCGCCGCGGTTGCGCCGCACCTGCTCGGCGATGGCGTAGACGTCGGCGGCCGAGAACGCCACCACCGCGCTGCGCGGGACGAGGCGCGCGATCTTGCGGCTGCCGGTGTAGGCGAGCGTCGAGAAACGCCGGCGCGGAGCGAACTCGGCTTGCGGCACCAGCCGGCGAAGCAGCGGCCGGACTGTTTCCGCGCCCATGACCATCGTCTCAGAAATTCCGCGCGCGTGTAAAAGACGGTCGGTGAAGACGTGGCCGCGGTCGGCGTCGGCGCACATCTGGATCTCGTCCACCGCGAGAAAATCGAACGCTCGGTCCAAGGGCATGGATTCGACGGTGCAGACGAAATAACGCGCGCCCGAGGGGACGATCTTTTCCTCGCCGGTGACGAGGGCGACCTGGGCTCGCCCCTTGAGCGCGACCGCACGGTCGTAGTTTTCGCGGGCGAGCAAGCGCAGGGGAAAGCCGATGACGCCGGTCGCGTGCGCGAGCATCCGCTCGAGCGCGAGATGCGTCTTGCCGGTGTTGGTCGGCCCCAGCACCGCC
Source organism: Rhodospirillales bacterium RIFCSPLOWO2_12_FULL_67_15 (assembly GCA_001830475.1). Classification (GTDB taxonomy): domain Bacteria; phylum Pseudomonadota; class Alphaproteobacteria; order Rhodospirillales; family 2-12-FULL-67-15; genus 2-12-FULL-67-15. The sequence goes on along the minus strand of MIAC01000278.1, from coordinate 5,608 downwards.
GTCACCCGACTTTTGCCCGTTGTCCCGAACCCGGCGAGCGGCATGAACGAACCATCCTCCTCCGCGCGCGTGAACGCAAGAGGACACAGCCCCGCGAATAGTTCGTTCTTTAACTCTTGGCGCGATGGGAATATTCTTCGCGCCGGAACCCGACCGTGCCCGCCCGCAAGCCCGCCTCGCCCGTGCCGAAGATCGCCGCGCTGCTCGAACGCCTGGCCAGGCTCGGGCGCGCCGGGCGTTTCCGCAATGGACTCAATCCGGCGCAAGGGGATGCGCTCAACTACCTCGCCGTCGCCAACCGTTATTCGCGCAACCCGAGCGCGCTCGCCGACTTCCTCGGTTCAACCCGGGGCACCGTCTCCCAGACCTTGATCGCGCTGGAGCGCAAGGGTCTGATCGTCCGGCAGACCGATCCTCGCGACAGGCGCGCCATCGCCCTCGAACTCACGCGCGAAGGAAGGGCTCTACTCGAAAGCGGCGACGAAACCGCCGTCGAAAGGGCCGCGCGCGGCATTTCCGGCGCCAATCAAGCCGTCCTTGCCGGACTGCTGGCCGAAGTGCTCGCCGAGGCGCAGCGCCAGAACGCCTTTCGCACCTTCGGGATGTGCGGCACGTGCATCCACTTCCAGCGCGACGGCTCGGGCAAGGTCGCGGGCGGCCCGCACCGCTGCGGGCTCACGAGCGAAGCCTTGAGCGATTCCGATTCCTTGCTGATCTGCCGCGAGCACACGACGCCGAAGGCGGCTTAAAAAAATCTCCGCGCTTACGGCCTGAGATGGCGGCTGCCGTCGTCGCTCTTGCCTCGGACCATCGGCACGAAAGCGACCGGGAGCTTGTTTTCGCAAACGAGCTTTCCGTTTTCGCCCTTGACGCAGCGCAACAACGTCTGCGGTTCCCATTGCCTTCCCAGGGGGATCACCAGCCGCCCGCCGGGCTTGAGCTGCTCGGCGAGGATTTCGGGCACCTGTTCCGGCGCGGCGGTGACGATGATGGCGTCGAACGGGGCCTCCTCGGGCCAGCCCTTGAAGCCATCGCCGATTCGGACATGGACGTTGGCGTAGCCGAGATCTTTGAGGCGTGTCTCCGCCATGCGGCCCAAGGGTTCCACGAGTTCGATGGTGAAGACCTCGCGGGCGAGCTCCGCCAGCACCGCCGCCTGGTAGCCCGAGCCGGTGCCGACCTCCAGCACCTTATCGGTCGGTTCCATATCGAGAAGCTCGGTCATCAGCGCGACGATGAACGGCTGCGAGATGGTCTGGCCGTGCCCGATCGGACGCGGGCGATTGATATAGGCGTAGGGCGCATCGGATTCCGGAACGAAGCGGTGCCGCTCGACCTTCGCCATCGCCGCCAGCACCCGAGGCGCGAGCGCGCGCCGGCCGGTCCAGGAGGCCGTGTCGGCGGTGTCCGCCCGGATCGCGTCCAGCATCGCCTGGTGTTGCTTCGCCATCGGATGAGCCCCCGGGGCGACGCGGGGTTCGTCCGCGCCTCGCGCCGCGGCGCCGGCCATCGCCGCCAGCGCCATAACAATAAGTGTGGCACGGATCGTCGTCGCCCGAAACAGGATCGCTCGGAAGAAATTTGCGTCCATCGTCCGCCGCCATCAACCGTCCGGCGCGAGGCGGGCCGCGCCGAGTATACGCCCCGTGATCAACGACTGGATCAGAACGGCGGCGCCGTCGCCGCCCGGCTCGCCCCGGGCGGGGCCGGCAACGCGCGCGGCGAACGCCGCGCCGTTCCAGGTGCCGACCAGATCGATCCGGCGCACGACGTTGCGATTGACGATTTGACGGCCCTTGTTTTCGCCCCGCGCGACCGCGGTCTGGTGGCGATCGTCAAAGGCGACGAACCAGACGGCGGCGTCCTCGGCCTTGACGCCCGACGTCCCAGCGGGCGCGACGCGGATGGCGATTTCTCCCGCCTCGCGCGCGAGGGTCACGTCGAGGCGCGGGAGCGCCCTTGCCTTTTCGATCCGCTCCGCCACGTCGGTGCGCTTCGATCCGGTCGTCTGATAGGCGCCCTGGACGACCATCTGCGGGGTATAGACGTAGCGGATGTTGAAGAAGTTCCGGTATTGGCGCTGGCGTTCGGTGTGGGCGGATTTGGCGAAGGGATCCTTCCAGCCGATATAGTCCCAGTAGTCGACGTGGAAGGAGAGCGCGAGCAGATCGTCGCGTTCGGCGAGAACGCCGAGGTACTCGTCGGCGGGCGGGCAGGACGAGCAGCCCTGCGAGGTGAACAACTCGACGACGGTCAGCGCGCGCTCGCCCGCCTGAGACGCGGATGTGGCCGTCAGCGCGCCCGCCAGAGCGCCGAGCAGCGTCAGCA
>MIAC01000278.1:226-3266 GCA_001830475.1 Rhodospirillales bacterium RIFCSPLOWO2_12_FULL_67_15 | reverse complement strand
CCACGCAGAGACGATCCGGTGCCCATGCTTTTACCTAATCCATCGCGTGGGCGCCGGCGAATCACGTCACGGTGAAATCGAGCCGACGGCTCCTCACGCCGCGGCGAGGCGCCCGAGCACGAAGGGGAGAATCCCGCCCGCCTTGAAATATTCGACCTCGTCCAAGGTGTCGATCCGGCAGCGCACCGGCACGGACTCGATGCGGCCGTCGGCGCGGCGGATGACGAGCGCGAGATCCATGCGCGGAGCGAGCCCCTTGGCCAGGCCGGTGATCTCGAAGGTTTCGCTGCCGTCGAGCTTCAAGCGCTTGCGGTCGGTGCCGTCGGCGAACTGAAGCGGCAGCACCCCCATCCCGATCAGGTTGGAGCGGTGGATGCGCTCGAAGCTTTCCGCCACCACCGCCTTGACGCCGAGCAGGCGGGTCCCCTTCGCCGCCCAGTCGCGCGAGGAGCCGGTGCCGTATTCCTTGCCCGCGATCACCACCAGCGGCACTTTTTCCGCCTGGTATTTCATCGCCGCGTCGTAGATCGGCACGACCGCGCCGGCCGGCATGAAGCGCGTCACGCCGCCCTCGGTTCCCGGCGCCATCTCGTTGCGGATGCGGATGTTGGCGAAGGTTCCGCGCATCATCACTTCGTGATTGCCGCGCCGGGCGCCGTAGGAGTTGAAATCCTCGGCCGCGACACTGTGTTCGATCAAGTATTGCCCGGCCGGGCTCGTGTTGCGAATCGAGCCTGCGGGCGAGATGTGATCGGTGGTGACCGAATCGCCCAAGATCGCGAGCGGGCGGGCGCCCTTGATATCGGCGATCGCGGGCGGGCCTTTCTTGAGATCGACGAAGTAGGGCGGGTTGCGGACGTAGGTCGAGGACTTGTCCCAGGCATACGCGGTACTCTTAACCGTCCTGACCGCGCGCCATTCCTTCGGGCCCTTGAACACGTTGGCGTAGCGCTTCCTGAAGAGCGCGGGCTTGACCACTTTCGCGATCGCGGCGCGGATATCCTTCCCGCTCGGCCAGATGTCCTTGAGGAACACCAGCTTGCCGTTCTTTCCTTTGCCGAGCGGCTCTTTCGTCAAATCGCGCCGGATCGAACCGGCGAGCGCATACGCCACCACCAGGGGCGGCGAGGCGAGATAGTTGGCCTTGACGTGCGGGTTGATGCGGCCCTCGAAGTTGCGGTTGCCCGAAAGCACCGCCGCGACTGCCATGTCGTTGTCCTCCACGGCCTTGGCGATCGGACCGGCCAGCGGACCCGAGTTGCCGATGCAGGTGGTGCAGCCGAAGCCCGCGATGTTGAACCCCAATGCGTCGAGATGGGTCTGCAATCCGGACGCCTTGAGATAATCCGCCACGACTTGAGAGCCGGGCGCGAGCGAGGTCTTGACCCAGGGCTTGGTCTTGAGCCCCGCCTTGACCGCGTTGCGGGCGAGCAGGCCGGCGGCGATCAGCACCGAGGGGTTCGAGGTATTGGTGCAACTGGTGATCGCGGTGATCACCACATCACCGTCGCGCAAGGAATAGCCGGCGCCGCCGATTTCGACCGCTCGCTTTGGGTTCGCGCCCTTGGCTAGTTCGGGCAGCGCGCTCTCGAACGAAGCCGCCGCGCCCGCGAGGGCGACCCGATCTTGCGGCCGTTTCGGCCCGGCGAGGCTCGGCTCGACCGCGCCGATGTCGAACTCGACGACGTCGGTGAAGACCGGATCGGGGGTCGTCTTGGTCCGCCACATCCCTTGAGCCTTGGCGTAGGCTTCCACCAGCTTGATCTGGGCCGCCGGCCGGCTGGTGAGCTTGAGATAACGGATCGTCTCGGCGTCGACCGGGAAGATGCCGCAGGTGGCGCCGTACTCGGGCGCCATGTTGGCAATCGTGGCGCGGTCGGGCAGCGAAAGCGCGTCGAGCCCGGGGCCGAAGAACTCCACGAACTTGCCGACCACGCCTTTCTTGCGCAGCATCTGCGTGACGGTGAGCACGAGATCGGTCGCGGTTATTCCTTCCTTGAGCTCGCCCTTGAGGCGGAATCCGACCACTTCGGGAATCAGCATGGTGACTGGCTGGCCGAGCATGGCGGCCTCGGCCTCGATCCCGCCGACGCCCCAGCCGAGCACGCCGAGGCTGTTGACCATGGTGGTGTGGCTGTCGGTGCCGACCACCGTGTCGGGATAGGCCACCAAGCGCTTGCCCGAAGCCGACGTCCACACCACCCGCGCGAGATGCTCGATGTTGACCTGGTGACAAATGCCGGTGCCAGGCGGCACGACGCGGAAGTTGTCGAACGCAGCCGCGCCCCAGCGCAGGAAACTGTAGCGCTCGCCGTTACGCTTGAATTCGAGCGCCGTGTTCTTGGCGAGCGCGTCCTTGGTGCCGAAGTGATCGATCGTCACCGAGTGGTCGATGACCAGATCCACTGGCGAGAGCGGATTGATCTTGCGCGCGTCCCCACCCATCGCCACCACGGCGTCGCGCATGGCGGCGAGATCGACCACCGCCGGTACGCCGGTGAAGTCCTGCATCAGGACGCGGGCGGGACGAAAGGCGATTTCGTGCTCGGAGGTGCGTGTCGATAGCCATTCGGCCACCGCCTTCACGTCCTTGACCGTGACGGTGCGGCCGTCCTCCCAGCGGAGCAGGTTTTCGAGCAGCACTTTAAGCGAATAAGGCAACCGCTCGATGTCGCGAAGGCCCGCCTTGGCTGCGGCCTTGAAGCTGAAATAGTCGTACGTGCGCCCGGCCACCTTCAGCGAGCGCCGGGTCTTCAAGCTGTCCTGGCCGAAATTATTCACCGTTCCCTCCCTGTCGTTACCGCCCGGCGGAGGCTGTTTGTCGCGGCCGCCAAGCCGGTCCCATAAGACGGACTTTATATCATATGCCCCCCGGCCGCGCCCCCCCGCCGAAGCCGGCCCTTCAACTCCTGGGGACTTGAGCGCCCGCGCCTTCTATGGCTTTACTAGGGACTCGATACGTAGTGCGATCAAAAATAAGCACCTCTGGGAGAGGCTCGCGACATGACCGCCCCCGCCGCCGCGCCCGCGGCCGCCCTCG
>MIAC01000278.1:0-209 GCA_001830475.1 Rhodospirillales bacterium RIFCSPLOWO2_12_FULL_67_15 | reverse complement strand
CTTTTGGATAATGTTCGCCGGCGCGGCGCTCGCGCCGCCTTCCGCGAGAAGGACTACGGCATCTGGCAGCAATGGACTTGGGAACAGGCGGCGGACGAAATTCGCGCGTTTGCCTGCGGGCTCGCGGCGCTCGGCCTCAAGCGCGGGGATAAGCTCACCACGGTCGGCGATAATCGTCCTCGTCTTTATTGGGCGGTGGTGGCGACCCA
>MIAC01000277.1 GCA_001830475.1 Rhodospirillales bacterium RIFCSPLOWO2_12_FULL_67_15 | reverse complement strand
AGGAGCGCCCGCAGCGCCGCGCCCTTCATCCATTCCAAAACGGCGTTATCGCCGGCGAGCGCGTGGAGATAGACCGTCTCCCAGATGTCCACGGTGCGGCAGACGCCTGCGAGCCAGCCGTAATAATCCGCGGGCGCGTGGTCCGGATAGCGCGGCAATGCCGCGAGCGCCTTGGCCCGCCAGGGCCCGCTCTTGGCGCTTTCCGCCATCAGGACATGCGAGGGCTGGTCGTCCGCGTGCGGCATCTGCACCGCGAGCGCACCATTCGGCGCGAGGGCGCGCACCAGCGCCGGGAAAAGCCCGGCATGACCGGAAAGCCAATGCAGCGCGGCGTTGGCAACGATCACGTCCGCCGGCGCCTCGGGGCGGAACGTGGCGAGGTCGGCGGCGACGAATTCGATCCCGGGGTGATGGGCGCGGGCTTCGATGAGCATCGCCTCCGACCGATCGACGCCGATCACGCGCGCGCCGGGCCAGCGGCGAGCCAGCAGCGCGGTGACATTGCCCGGGCCGCAGCCGAGATCGAAGACGGTTTGGGGCGTTTCCGCCGGCACCCGGGCGAGGAGGTCGAGAACGGGCCGCGCCCGTTCGTCGGCGAATTTCAGGTACTGGGCCGGGTCCCAAGGAGCGGTTGTCAACGGCCGCGACCGGTGGCAACCCCGATCATCCAGAAGTCGAACAGCACCGCGGCGGCGAACACCATCAGGCCGACGACGTACATCAGCGGATCGGCGCTTTTCGCCGCCGCGACCAATCCGGCGAGCCCGAGAGCCGAGGCGGCGATGCCGGCAATCCAGTTTCCCATGACGGCCTCCTTCGCGCGAGGATGGTCAGGTTAGCAAGGCGGACGGGTTTCCGCCACGCGCCGTCGATGTAGAGCCAGCTTCGTTCGGCAGGATCGTCACCCCCCGCCTACGCGGGGGCCGGCCCCCGCGCAAGCGGGGGTTCATGCTCTTGAAAAAGCTGGATTCCCTCCCCGGGCACTTCGTCCCGGGGATTCGCGGGAATGACGCGACGGACGCATCCGGCAGCAACGCTGCTCTACCCTTCCGGCGCGGGCAGCGTCAGCTCGAAGACCGTGCCCCCGGGCCCGGTCGAGACCAGCGCCAGGTCGCCCCCGTGCGCCCGCGCGATGTCGCGCGCGATCGGCAGGCCGAGCCCGGTGCCCTCGCGCCGGCCCGAGCCGACGAAGGGCTGGAACAGGCGTTCCTTCGCGCCCGGATTGAAACCTTGGCCGTCGTCCGTAATCCTGATCCGCGCCCACCCTTGGGCGGCGCCGGCGGCGACGCGCACGTGGCGCGCGCCGGCCTGGAGCGCGTTCAGGATCAGGTTGGCGAGCGCGCGGCGAAGCTGTTCGCGGTCGGCGACGACGGCAAAATCGGATTCGGCTTCGACGACGATGCGCGCCCCGCCGCCGGGCGCGGACGCGCCCAATCCAAAAGACCCGGCGGCAGACTTTTCGCCCGGTCTATTGTCTTGGCGGCCTGCGCCGCCGGTCCCCTCGAGTTCCGCCGCCACGTCCTCGACCAGGGCGCGGACCGGCACCGCCTCGAGTTTGAGCGCGGGCCGGACGTCGGAAACGAAGTTGAGCGTCCGGCTGCACAGGCTGACCGCGCGCTGCATGGCGTCGTAAAGGCGCGGCGCGACTTTCCGCACCTCGGGATCGTCGCTGTCGGCGAGGCGGTCGGACGCGAGCATGGCGGTCGCGAGCGTGTTGCGGAGATCGTGGTTGACCTTGGCGACCGCCGCGCCGAGCGTCGCGAGCCGCGTCTTCTGGCGGAGCGCGGCGCGCAAATCCGCCTGCATCGCCGCCAGCGCGCGGCTGGCGATGCCGATCTCGTCGCCGCGCTCCATCGCCTCGGTCGGGGGAATGGCGCCTTCGGGGTCGGCGCGAAAGGCGACCATGCTTCCGGTGATCCGGCGCATCGGAAGGACCATCAGCCATTGCAGGCTGAGATAGACGAGCCCGGCGGCGAACAGCGAAATGGCGATGGAAAGCGTCAGAATCCGGGCGGAAAACGCGATCATGCCGGCCCGGAGCGGCCCTTCGTCGAGGACGATCTCGATCAGCACGTCGGACGTCCCTTCGGGGTGCCCGAGGACGCGGAGCACGCGTTTGCCGTCGCCCCAAAGGGCCTCGAAGGCCTCGCCGAGCCACTTCACGAACATCCCCTCGCGCAAATCGACGGCGGCGTCGATCTTGGGGGGCATATCGTCCACCACCATCAGCGAGCGTTGCCCGCCGCGCGTGAGCCCGATGCCGTGCAACCCGGTATGGGCGAGCAGTTGCAGGCCAAGCGCGCGCAAGGGCGCGTCGTCGGGCAGCGCGGCGTAGGCGATGGTGGCGAGATAGGCGCGCGTGATCCGCTCCTCGAGCCAGGTCTTGCGATAGTTCGAGATCGAAGGCGCCCAGATCAGCACCTCCGCCACCATCACGAAAAAGACCGTGAGCCAGAGCAGCCGGGCCGACAGTCCGAAACGGACGCGGGGACGGGGCGCGCCCGGCGGCGCGGCGGACGGCGCGGGCGACAACGAGGACTCGGGCGCGCTCATCCCAGGCGCGCGAGCCAGCGCACGATCGTCTTGGTGCGCTCGCCGAACAGAGTGGGCGCGAAGAAACTTCCGGCGGCGCGCTTGCCGGCTTCGCCGAGCGTGGGGTAGGGCGCGACGACGTTCGCCAGCGCGGCGAGTCCCAACCCCTGCGCCATCGCCAGCGTCCACGGCTGGATCAGTTCGCCCGCGTGCGCCGCGGCGATGCCGGCGCCGAGAATCTTGCCGCGCGCACTCGCGACGACCTTGACCAGGCCTTCGGTCTTGCCTTCGGCCTGGGCGCGGTCGTTGTCGTGCATCGGCCAGCGCAGGATGCGGAAGTTCAGGTGCCGGGCGCGGGCCTCGACCTCGGTCAGCCCGACCTGGGCGAGCTCGGGATCGGTGTAGGTGACGCGGGGAATGGGGGCGAGGTCGGCGCGGGCCGGCCAGCGGAACAGGATGTTGCGGATTACGATGCCGGCGTGAAAGTTGGCGACGTGGGTGAACTGCGGCCCGCCCGCGGCATCGCCGATGGCGTAAACGCGCGGGTTCGTGGTCCTGAGCCGCGCGTCGACGACGATTCCCTGGGGCTCGACCGCGACGCCCGCGAGGTCGAGCCCGAGATCCTTGACGTGGGGCCGGCGGCCGACCGCGACCAGGATGTGCGTGCCCTCGATGCGCGCGGGTTCCGACCCCGACAGTCCGACGGCGACGCCGGTTTCCGTCCGCTCGATGTGCTCGGCCCGCGCGTTCTCGCGGATCGCGACGCCTTCGCGCGTGAGTTGACGGCGGATCGCGTCGGCGAGTTCGGGATCGTCGCGCCCGAGGATCGCCAGCATCTCGACCACGCTGACCTTGGCGCCGAGGCGGCGGAAGGCCTGCGCCAGTTCGATCCCGATCGGTCCGCCGCCGAGCACGATCAGGTGTTCCGGGATGGCGGCGAGGTCGAAAACCGTTTCGTTGGTGAGATAGGGAACCCGGTCGAGGCCGGGGATCGGCGGCACGGCCGGGCCCGATCCGGTGGCGACGACGAACCGCCGGGCACGAACCAGGGCGTCGCCGGCTTGGACGCGATCGGGGCCGGTGAAGCGCGCGTGCGCCCGGATCACGCGCACGCCCAGGCCCTCGAACCGCTCGGCCGAATCGTTGGGGGCGATGGCGGCGATCACGTTCCGCACGCGGGCGAAGACGGCCGCGCCGTCCACCTTCGGCTGATCCACGCCGACGCCGAAGCGGGCCGCCTCGCGGGCGGCAAACGCGGCCGAGCCCGCGGCGATCAACGATTTCGACGGCACGCAGCCGAAGTTGAGACAATCGCCGCCCATGCGCCCGCGCTCGAACAGGACGACGGAAGCGCCCATCTGCGCCGCGCCGGCGGCGACCGATAGCCCGCCCGAGCCGGCGCCGATCACGCAGAGGTCGGGGGTCAGAATCTCGGTCATGATCCGCTCGCGCCGCGTCTTGCCTGCCAGCGCCGGAACAGTACCGGAACGAGGGCGAGCACCGCCAGCGCGACCAGCGCCGCGATCATGGTGGGGGTCAGAATCCGGTCGGCGCGGATGTCGCCGCCGGCTTCGACCACGACGCCCAAGCCCTCGCCGATGATGCTGAAGACGAGGGTCGCGGGCGCGATGCCGATCGCGGTCGCGAGCACGTAGGTCGAAAGCCGCACCCCGAGGAACGCCGGCGCCAGATTGACCAGCCAAAATGGAAACAGCGGAATCAGACGGAGCGCAAGAAGATAACTGAAGGCGTTCTTGCGGAACCCCGCCTCCATTTTCTTGAGGGTCGGCCCGGCCTTGGCGCGCAAGGGCTCGCCGAGGCCGAAGCGGGCGGCGAGAAAAACGGCGGCGGCGCCCAGCGTCGCCGAGACGATAACCACGGCGGCATTCGCCGCCCAGCCGAACAGCATCGCGCCCGTGAGGGTCAACACCAGCCCGCCCGGAATGGAGAAAGCGATCGCGAGCGCGTAGAGAAGGCCGAAGGCCGCGAGCGCGAGGCTTCCTTGTCCCTCGACCCAGCTCTTGAGGGCGACGAAGTGCTCGCCGAGCGCCTTGAACGAAATGTAGCGGTCGAGCCCGAACAGGAAGAAGGCCGCGAGGCCGGCGAGAAGAACAAAGAGCGGTAAGAGCCGGGCCAGGGAAAAGCGCGGCGGCGGGCGAATCCCCGCCGCCTTTGAATGATTGCCGCGCGGATCGCTAAGCGGCGGCGGGGTCTCGGGCGGGGGACGGTCGGGATGATCGGTCATCGCGGCGGGTCGAGGCGGCTTAGGACAGGGCTTCCCGGAACGGGCGGAACGGATGAAGAATAAAGCAACCTTCGCGCGCGGGGGGACACGAACCGGAGAGGAGGGGAAAAAGCCCGTAAAACGGTCAAAAAACCCTGGGGCCGCGTTGACTCAAGGCCGCCTCGCCCTTATACCAGCGGCCTCAATTCCGTCGCCCAGGGAGCCTCAAGTCCGTGAAACGAACCTACCAGCCGAGCAAACTGATTCGCAAGCGCCGCCACGGCTTTCGCGCGCGCATGAAAACCGTCGGCGGCCGCAGGATTCTTGCCGATCGCCGGGCGAAGGGGCGCAAGCGCCTTTCCGCCTGATCCGAAGGGTTGACCGTGGCCGGCACGCTCGCGCGTCTGAAACGGCGGGCCGACTTTCTCAGGGTCGCGGCGGCGCGGCTGAAGTGGGTCGCGCCCGGCTTGATCGTCCAGGCCCGCCGCCGCACCGGCGAGGAGCGGGCGAGCGGTAAACCGGGAGGCGCACGCCGCAGGGACGAGAAGGTGAATCCGTCCCAGGCGCGCGTCGGCTTCACGGTCTCAAGCAAGGTCGGTCATGCGGT
>MIAC01000276.1:4007-5467 GCA_001830475.1 Rhodospirillales bacterium RIFCSPLOWO2_12_FULL_67_15 | reverse complement strand
GCATGTCGGCTCGGTCGCGGTCGGCAAGCTTGCCGATTTGGTGCTGTGGTCGCCGGCCTTCTTCGGGGTCAAACCGGACCTGGTGCTGAAATGCGGAACCATCGCCGCCGCGCCGATGGGCGATCCCAACGCTTCGATCCCGACGCCGCAGCCGGTCCATTACCGCCCCATGTTCGCCGGGTTCGGCCGCGCCCTGACGGCGAGCGCGGTCACATTCGTTTCCCAGGCGGCGCTGGAAATCGACGTCGGCAAGCGGCTCGGTCTGGTTCGCGGCCTCGTCGCCGTCCGCGGCACCCGCAACATCGGCAAACGCGACATGATTTTGAACGACGCCACGCCGAAAATCGAAGTTGACCCGGAGACCTACGAAGTCAGGGCCGACGGCGAACTGTTGACCTGCGAGCCGGCCCGCGAGTTGCCCATGACCCAGCGGTATTTCCTGTTCTGAGAGGGATGGCCCATGCGCCGCGCCGTTGCTGTCTTCTCCAATGGTTCCTGGCCACTCGCCGAGGCGGCCGGTACGGTAACGCTCGCCTATCACGACCGGCACCGCCGCCGCGTGCGCATGAACGATGACGGCGGCGCGGATTTCCTGCTCGACCTGCCGCAGGCGGCGGTTCTCAGGCAGGGCGACGGGTTGGCGTTGGAAGGCGGCGGCTACATCCAGGTGCGCGCGGCCCTCGAGGCGGTGGCGGATATCGCCGCCGAATCGCCCGAACACCTCGCCCGACTTGCTTGGCACATCGGCAACCGTCACGTGCCGGTGCAGGTGCTGCCCGACGGCGCGCTTCGCATTCTCGACGACCATGTCCTGGTGGACATGGTTCGCGGGCTCGGCGCCCGAGTCGTGCGTCTTCGCGCGCCGTTCGCGCCCGAAGCCGGCGCCTACGCCGGCGGGCACACGCATGACCACGATCACGAACACCACCACCACGAGGCGGCCCATGGCCATTGACCCCGTTCTCGACCGCGGCGGCCTTTTCCGGCTGATGGCTTGGCTGTCGCCGGCGTTTCCGGTCGGCGCTTTCGCCTATTCGCACGGCATCGAATGCGCGGTGGAGCAGGGGCTGGTGTGCGACCGGGTGAGCTTGACCCACTGGGTCGTGACGATCGTCGGCCATGGCACGGGCGCGGTGGACGCGGTTCTGTTCCGCGAAGCCTGGACCGCCGCCGCGGCGGACGATGCGGTTGCTCTCGGCCGGATCGCCGAACTGGGAGCCGCTTTTCGCGGCAGCGGCGAGACGGCCCAGGAAAGCGCGGACCAGGGATCGGCGTTCCTCGCAACCGTGGCCGAGGCGTGGCCCGATCCGCGTCTGGCCGCTTGGTGTGAGAACCTCCGGAAAGAGGAGCGCACGCCGGGTTATGCCATCGCGGTCGGTGCGGTGGCGGGATGGAAGGGGCTTCCGCTCGACGTGTCTTTGTTCGCTTTTCTTCAGGCGTTCGCCACCAATCTGGTTTCG
>MIAC01000276.1:3207-3928 GCA_001830475.1 Rhodospirillales bacterium RIFCSPLOWO2_12_FULL_67_15 | reverse complement strand
CGCCCTCGAAGCGCCGATCGCAGTGGCGGTCGAAACCGCGCTGAGCCGCCCGCTCGACAATATCGGCACGGCGACGCCGATGGTCGAGTGGACTTCCATGCGCCACGAAACCCAATATACGAGGTTGTTCCGCTCATGATTCCAACCCGCGCCAGCCATCCTCTCTGCGTCGGCATCGGCGGCCCGGTCGGCGCCGGCAAGACGACGCTGACCGATCTCCTGTGCAAACGGATGCGGAGCCATTACCGCATCGCCGCCGTCGCCAACGACATCTACACCCGCGAGGACGCGGAATTCCTGCTCCGCTCTCAGGCGCTGTCTGCGGATCGGATCGTCGGCGTGGAAACCGGCGGTTGCCCACACACCGCGATCCGCGAGGACGCCTCGGCCAACCTCGCCGCCGTCGCCGGGCTGATGCGCAAGTTTCCCGATCTCGAAGTGATCTTCATCGAATCGGGCGGGGACAATCTGTCCGCGACTTTCTCGCCGGAGCTTGCCGATATCGCGCTTTACGTTATCGACGTGGCGGCCGGCGACAAGATCCCGCGCAAGGGCGGGCCCGCGATCACCCGCTCGGACCTTCTGATCATCAACAAGATCGACCTCGCGCCGCATGTCGGCGCAAGCCTCGAGGTGATGGAACGCGACGCGCGCAAAATGCGTGGGCGACGGCCGTTCGTCTTCACCAACTTGAAAACCGGGCAGGGGCTCGAAGCCGTCG
>MIAC01000276.1:2794-3172 GCA_001830475.1 Rhodospirillales bacterium RIFCSPLOWO2_12_FULL_67_15 | reverse complement strand
TTCATCATCGCGGCGGGCGGGCTCCGAACGGCTCTCGCGGTTTGAATAACGAAGGAGGGATTCATGAAAGGCTTAGTCATGATCGCGTCGGCCCTGGCGGCAGGGCTGCCGTCGGGGGCCGAGGCCCATATGCCCGGAGCCGTTGGCGGCGGCTTTGTCTCGGGCGTTCTGCATGTCTTGAACGGACTGGATCATGTCGCGATCGCGCTCGCCCTTGGCTTGGCGGCGGGATGGCCCGCTGCGTTCCGTTCGTCCGCCCTCCCCATTGCTGTTTTCGCCGCCGCCCTGACGGTCGGATTTTACGCCGGCGCCGCGGGGTGGCCGTTCGGCATCATCGCCGCCGCCCTCGTTATCATGGGCGCTCTGGCGGTGATCGGT
>MIAC01000276.1:0-2785 GCA_001830475.1 Rhodospirillales bacterium RIFCSPLOWO2_12_FULL_67_15 | reverse complement strand
TTGTTGGCATGGGCCGCCCTTCAGCAGGGCCATGTTCATGGGCTCGAACTTGCGCCAGCGGCGGAGCTTGGGATGTTTTTCGGAGGTATTCTTCTCGCAACCATATTGATCTCAGGTTGCGGTGCGGTTATTTCCGGATCGGCTTATTGGTGGGCCGGTTGCGAGGTTCGGCTGAGACAGCCGCGTTGACATATCGCTGAAAGAAGCGGTTTTTCGAGTATGGTAAGTCCGACTCGATAAATATAATATGAGCTGATGGATCATCATTCGCGCGTTCCAGCGAAATAAAACAATTCCGGGGAGGACATCATGTTTGCCACAAGTCTCACGAGTATCGGCCGCTGCGTGCGCATGGCCGGAGTCGCGTTGTTGGTTGCGGCGGGTTTCGGCGGAACCGCAATCGCGCAGAGCTATCCGACCCGTCCGATCGAAATGATCGTGACCTGGGGGCCCGGCGGCGGCGCGGACGTGACCGGTCGGATGCTGGCGCGCCTGATCGAGCCGGAGCTTAAGGTATCGATCCCGGTCGAAAACGTCGCCGGCGCGACCGGAATGACCGGCCTGATGAAATTGATCAACGGCCAGCCCGAAGGCTACCAGGTCGCGATCGTCACGGCCGACTCTTACGGATTGCTCGCCGCGCCGGGGCAGCGCTGGAGCATGAAGGACGTGATCCCCGTTGCCGTGCTGACCCAGCAGCGCTCGGGCTACTTCGTGAAAGAGGACAGCCCGTTCAAGACTTGGACGGACGTCGAAAAGGCCGCGGCCAAAAGCGCCTTGAAAGTCGGCCTCACCGGCTTGGGCTCGCCCGAGGATGTCGCCACGGCCACGATCGCCAAACGCAAGAACCTGAAGCTGACCTCCGTTCCTTACGCGAAGCCGGGCGAGCGATATGCGGCGCTGCTCGGCGGCCACACCGACCTCTTGTACGAGCAGGCCGGCGACCTCAAGAGCTTCATCCAGGGCAAGCAGCTCCGTCCGATCCTGTTCCTTGCCAAGGAGCGGGCCGCTCCTTTCGAAAACGTCCAGACCAGCAAGGATGTTGGGCTCGATCTCGTCGTCGATCAATTCCGCACGCTGACGATCAAGGCCGGAACGCCGCCCGATCGCGTCAAGCTGCTGGCGGACAAGATTGCCAAAGCGACGGCGTCCGCCGAATACAAGAAATACCTCGTCGAGCAATGGGCCGATCCGAAGAGCGTTCTGATCGGCGATGCGGCTGTGTCCTACATCACGCGCGAGATCGAGGCGTTGGCCAAACTTATGAAGTGAGATATCTCGGCAGGTATCGCCCGACACCGCATTCGTCATCGAATCGTTTGCGTAAGTCCGATGCGAGCCAAGGAAAGACGATGACCCGGATGCGCGTGCGGATCGTGCGGGCGCTGCCGTTTTTTATCGTGCTCGGCGTCGGTTTCTGGCTTTGGTATACGGCTGGCGGCTTCGCGCTGGGGCGGGCCGGCCACATCGGGCCCGAAATCTGGCCTCGGGCGATCCTGGTCCTTCTGATCGCTTCGGCGGTTGTGGGTGCGATCCAGGCCCTCGTTCGTGGCGCCGACGAAGGCGGCGCCAGCGCCTTGATCAAATCGGCGACGAAAGCCGTCGGCCGGGAAGGGGAGATCGAGGCGGACCTCCAGATCGAAGCCGGCGATCCGAGAACGCGCCGGCCCTTCTGGGCCGGAATCGGGATCGTCCTGTTGTTGGGATTCGTAGCGGTCGTGCCCTATCTCGGTTTCACTCTCTCCACCTTCCTCCTCATGTTCGGCATCATCCTGTGCGCCGGTTATCAAAAGCCGCTCATCGCCGGCGTTACCGCCGCCGCCGGCACGCTCGCTTTCTTCATCGTATTCCAGCGACTCGTCTATGTTTCGCTGCCGCTCGGCGTCGGGCCGTTCAAGGAACTGTCGACGGCGCTAATGGCCGCGCTCGGCGTCAAGTAGAGAACCGAATCATGGATATCTTCTTCGCTCTCATGCAAGGTTTTCAAAGCGTCCTCCTGGACCCGGTCAACCTGCTCGTTCTGGTGATCGGCCTGGTGCTCGGCCTTATCGTCGCGGTGCTTCCCGGACTGACCCTGGTGATGGGCGTCGTGCTCGCCTTGCCGTTCACCTACGGGATGGAAATCCTGCCGGCGATCATTCTATTGACGGCGATATATGTGTCCGGGACTTATGGCGGGGCCTTCACCTCGATCCTGTTCCGCATTCCGGGCGAGCCGATGGACGTGCCGCTGTTGTGGGACGGCTACACGATGGCACGGCGGGGCGAGCCGGCGCTGGCGCTCGGTTGGACGCTGTTCTCGGCGCTAACCGGCGGCCTGGTCGCCGCCGCGGCGATGGTCGTGCTTTCGGGGCCGGTCGCCAAGCTCGCGCTCGCGCTCTCGACGCCCGAGTACTTCGCGATCATTCTGCTCGGGCTTATGTCCGTCGTGACCTTAGCGGGCGGCGCGCTCACGAAGGCGCTGATCTCTCTCTGTGTTGGCTTGTTGCTCGCGACCGTGGGGACCGATCCCACCCATGGGATCCTGCGTTACGACTTCGGCTTGCCGTTGCTTGCCGACGGCGTCGAATATCTGTTGGTGATGGTCGGCGCCTATGGGCTGGGCGAGGTACTCACGCGCCTGGAGCAGCGGGGCGAGACGGCCGCGATCACCCAAGGCGGAAAGATCGCGACGCGGCTCCCCAGTCTCGCCGCCGTCGGACGTGTCAAGACCACCCTCATACGCAGCTCGTTGCTCGGCTTCATCATCGGCGTCATTCCCGGCGCCGGGGCGACAATCGCATCT
>MIAC01000275.1:1624-2578 GCA_001830475.1 Rhodospirillales bacterium RIFCSPLOWO2_12_FULL_67_15 | reverse complement strand
TTCATCGGTCAGGCCGCGTTTTCGAATGTCCAATAATTTGGTTGCTATCAAAGAAAAAGCTTCATCCCATGAAATCGGCACGAAGCGCGGGTCCTCGTTGCGCCCCTTCTTCGGATTGGTGCGCTTCATCGGCGAGCGCACCCGGTTCGGGTTGTACAGCTTCTGCACCAGGCCGTAGGCCTTGACGCAGACCTTGCCGCCGCCGGGATGCACCGCCGCGGCGTCGAAGTTCGGCGTCACCTGCGTGGCGACGCCGTTCTCGACCTCGACTTCGAGGAGATCGGGTCCCGCGACGCACTGGTAGCAGTAGGTTTTTACCTTCACGAAAGCTTTGCTTTCTGCGCTTTGGCGGCGAGCCGTGCTTCGGTCTGCTTCAGGTCGACCACAAAGCGCATGTGCTTGCCGCGGCACACCGGGTCGATGCCGTCGTGCGCTTCCACCGTGAAGGTGACCGCGCGGCCCTTCACCTCCGCGACGCCGATGCTGATCTCGACTTCCATGCCGAGCAGCGTCGCGGCGAGATGGTCGATCTCGACGCGCGTGCCGACCGAGTCCTCGCCCGCATCGAGGTGCGCGAGCAGGAATTCGCGGCAGGTCACTTCGATGTCGCGCACCAGCATCGGCGTGGCGTAGACGCGCGCCTTTTCGCCCATGAAGTCGATGGTGCGCTCGCGATCGATGCGGAAGCTGCGTTTGGCGGCGAGACCCGCCTGGAGCGTGGTTTTCATGCGCTATCTCACCACTGGGGTTTGCGAGGTGGTTTGATCCAGGTTAAAGGCGCGCCGCTACATGCCCAGATAGGCTTCGCGGACCTGCCCGTCGGCGAGCAGCGCCGCGCCCGAGCCGGCGAGCACCACCCGGCCGGTCTCGAGCACGTAGCCGCGGTCGGCCACGGCGAGCGCGGCGCGCGCGTTCTGGTCCACCAGGAAGATCGTGGTGCGCGCCTGCTTGAGC
>MIAC01000275.1:0-1545 GCA_001830475.1 Rhodospirillales bacterium RIFCSPLOWO2_12_FULL_67_15 | reverse complement strand
GTTTCGCCATCAGGCCGCGGCCCATGGCGAGCATCTGCTGCTGGCCGCCCGACAGGATCCCGGCCGCCACGCGGCGCCGCTCCTTCAGCGCCGGAAACATTGCGTACACGCGCTCGAGCTCCGCGTCGCTTTCGGCGCGCGTGCGGGTGTAGGCACCGAGCCGCAGGTTGTCTTCGACCGACAGGGGGCCGAAGACCTGCCGGCCCTCGGGCACCTGCACGATGCCGAGGCTTACGCGCCGTTCGGGCGAGGCGCCACTGATGTCCTTGCCGTCAAAGATGATTTTTCCGGAACAAGGCTGTACCCCGGAAATCGCGCGCAGCAGCGTGCTCTTGCCCGCGCCGTTCGCGCCCACCAGCGCCACCAATTCGCCTTCCTGCACCGTCAGGTCGATGCCGGAGAGCGCCTGGATGCGCCCGTAGTGGCTGGTGAGCGCGCTGACTTCTAGCATGCGGCTTGCTCCGCGCTTCCCAGGTAGGCCTCGATGACTTTGGGATCGTTGCGCACGTGCTCAGCTGTGCCCTCGCAAAGCTTGCGGCCGTAATCGAGCACCAGGATGTGGTCCGAGACGCCCATCACCAGGCGCATGTTGTGCTCGACCAGCACCACCGTGACGCCGGATTTCGCCAGCCGCGTGATGAGCGCGTTGATCGCCTGCGTCTCGGTCTGGTTGAGGCCGGCCGCGGGCTCGTCGAGCAGCAGCAGCTTGGGCTTGCCGCCGAGCGCGCGCGCGATCTCCAGCCGCTTGAGCGCGCCATAGGGCATCGCGTCGGCCTCGGCGTCGAGGTATTCGCCCAGGCCGACGAAGCGCAGCAGCTCGGCGGCTTCCGCGCGGCTTTCGCGCTCGGCCGTCTTCAGGCGCGCCGAACGCAGCATCGCCGCCAGCCAGCCGCTGCGCTCGCGCAGATGCCGCCCCACCATCACGTTCTCGAGCGCGCTCATGTTGAAGAAGATCTGCGGATTCTGGAAGGTGCGCGCCATGCCGCGCGCGGCGAGCTGGTGCGGCGCGAGCCCGGTGACGTCCGCGCCGTCGAACGCCACCGTGCCCGACGACGGCGCGTAGATGCCGGTGAGCAGGTTGAGCAGCGTGGTCTTGCCGGCGCCGTTGGGGCCGATGATCGAGTTCACCCGGGCCGGCGCGAGATCGAACGACACCTGGTCCACCGCCAGCACGCCGCCGAAGGCCTTGGACAGCGCCGTGACCCTGAGCTGCGGGGTATTCACTTGCGGTGCTTCTTCAGCTCAAGCATGAGACTCGGCAGGAAGCCGCGCGGCAGGAACACCATGGTGGCGATCATCACCGCGCCGAACACCACCATCTCGTATTCCTTGAGCACCGTGAGCAGCTGCGGCAGCAGCGTGAGCGTGGCGGCGCCGATGACCGCGCCGAAGGTCGAGGCCATGCCGCCGAACACCACCATGGTCACCAGCTCGATGGAATGGAAAAAACCGACCTTGCCGGGGGTGATGAAGCCCGAGTAGTGCGCGGCCATGCTGCCGGCGAACGAGGCGAACACCGCCGAAATCACGAAGATGCCGACCTTG
>MIAC01000274.1 GCA_001830475.1 Rhodospirillales bacterium RIFCSPLOWO2_12_FULL_67_15 | reverse complement strand
CGGGAGCGCGTGACATGAACCGCAAGGTTGCCCGCCCGCCGCCGCGAGCGACCCCCGGGTCGAAGAGCCCGGGGGCTCGCGGCGCTGATTTGAAGGCGGCGGGGATTCGCCCGCCGCCGCGGCCTCGTCACTTCCTCGATCTCGATCAGTTGGACGCGAAGACGCTGCGCCGCATCCTCGACTTCGGCTCGGCCTTCAAGCGCGGGAAACCGCCCGAGGGCAAGGCGAAGCCGCTGGCAGGAAGGACGCTCGCCATGATCTTCGAGAAACCCTCGACCCGCACCCGCGCCTCGTTTCAGGTCGCGATGCAGGATCTCGGCGGCCAGGTCGTCGCGCTCAGCGGCCCGGAATCGCAATTGGGGCGCGGCGAAACCATCGCCGACACCGCCCGGGTGCTGTCGCGCTACGCCGACGCGATCATGCTCCGCACCGACGATCCGGCCAAGCTCCGCGAGATGGCGACGTATGCGAGCGTGCCGGTGATCAACGGTCTGACCGACCGCTCGCATCCGTGCCAGCTCATGGGCGACATCATGACCTACGAGGAGCATCGCGGGTCGATCGCCGGCCGGAACGTGGCGTGGAGCGGGGACGGCAACAACGTCGCCGCCTCGTGGATCCAGGCGGCGGCGCGGTTCCGCTTCCGGCTGAGATTGGCGTGCCCCAAGGAACTCGCGCCCCGGCGCGCGGTGCTGACGTGGGCCAAGGGCGAGGGTGCCGATGTCGCGGTCGTCGGCGATGCGGCCGCCGCGGTCGCCGGCGCCGATCTGGTGGTGACGGATACCTGGGTGTCGATGGGCCAGGACGACGGCGAACGCCGGCGCGGGCTGCTTCGGCCCTACCGGGTCGATGCCCGCCTGATGGCGCTGGCCAAGCCGGACGCGCTGTTCATGCACTGCCTGCCGGCGCACCGCGGCGAGGAAGTCACCGACGCGGTCATGGACGGGCCCCGCTCGGTGGTGTGGGACGAGGCGGAAAACCGTCTCCACGCGCAGAAGGGCATTCTCTACTGGTGCCTCGCGGACTAGCGAACCGCCGGCCCTCGGCCCATATTCGCAACGTGGAAACCGCTTCGATGTCCGCCTTCGCGTTCGAGGATGCGGTCCAGCCGTTCCAGGTGGAGGACGCGCGGGTGCGCGGCCGCATGGTCCGGCTCGGCCCGGCGCTCGAATCGATTCTCGGCGCCCGCGGCCTGCCCGTCCAGGCGGAAGCGATGCTGGCGGAAGCGGTCACGCTGGCCGCGCTGCTCGCGAGCGGTTTCAAATACAAGGGCGTCTTCACCCTGCAAACCCAGGGCGACGGGCCGGTCGGGTTGATGGTCGCGGACGTGACCAGCGAAGGGAGCTTGCGCGGCTACGCGCGCGTCGATGCCGAAAGAATCGCGCAGGCTCGGGCGCAAGCTCCGGCCGCGCCGGTTCCCCGCCTGCTCGGCGCCGGCAACCTCTCGTTCACCCTCGACCAGGGACCGGCGACCGAGCGCTACCAGGGCATCGTCGCGCTCGAAGGCGGGCGGCTCGCCGAGTGCGTCCAGACCTATTTCCGCCAGTCGGAGCAGCTCGAGACCGCCATCGTCGTCGCCGAAAATTGTTCCGCGCGCGCGGCCGGCAACCGAACGCCGCGCCGGGCGGCGGCATTGATGGTGCAGCGCCTGCCGCCGGAAAACCCGCCGGCCGGGGAGGCGCCGTCGCCGGCCGCCGAACGGGCCGAGGAGGATTGGCGGCGCGTGGTCGCGCTCGCGAGCGGCGTTTCGGCCGCCGAATTGCTCGACGACCGGCTCCAGCCGACCGACGTGCTCGCCCGCCTGTTTCCCGAAGACGGGGTGCGCGCCTACCGGACCCGCAAGCTCCGCCACGCCTGCCGCTGCTCGCAGGCCAAGGTGGAGCGGACGCTCCGCTCGTTTCCCCGCGCCGAAATCGAGGAATTCGTCGTCGATGGCGTGGTCGACGTGACCTGCGAGTTCTGCGGCGTCCACTACCGCTTCGACGAACCCGCGCTCGCGCGGCTGTTCGCGGACGGGAAAGCTTGAACCGGGACGAAGGCGCGTGCGACACTATCGCTCCCGGGAAATCAATTGGAGAACAAGAACATGGCTCGGATTCAGACCTGGAAACGATCGGGAATCGTCGCCGCGGCGCTCGGTTTCGCCCTGCTGACGGGATGCGAAACGCAGGTGCCGGCGCAGAAGCTTCCCGACCTCACCTTCGCCCATCTGGCCCCGCTGCAGCTCGCGGTGCAGCGGGTCGAAACGGTCTCGCGCTTCGCCCCCAGCTTGCGCGCGCCCAACGTCGAGCACGCGTTTCCGGTTCCGCCCGCGCGCGCGCTGGAGCAATGGGCGAGCCAGCGCCTGAAGGCGGTGGGCGGCAACGCCCAAGCCCGCTTCACGATCCTGGACGCCGCGGTGACGGAAACGAAGCTTCCCCGCGACACCTCGATGCGCGGCGCCTTCACCAAGCAGCAGTCGGAACGCTACGACGCCCGGGTCGAGGCGGTGGTCGAAATCCAGGACGGGGCCCGGCACGGAGCCGCCAACGCCATCGGCACCCGCTGGATCACGGTCGGCGAAGATGTCTCGTTGAACGAACGCGAGCGCATCAAGTTCAATCTGATCGAGAGCCTGATGAAGGATTTCGACGCCGAGATCGAAAAGAACATCCG
>MIAC01000273.1:23343-23638 GCA_001830475.1 Rhodospirillales bacterium RIFCSPLOWO2_12_FULL_67_15 | reverse complement strand
TGGTCCAGGGCGCGCGCATTCACGTTTCGCACGCTTTCGCCGCCCCGCCCCCGGCGCACGCCGCCTTCCACGACCAGATCGCCGCCGGGACCGACGGCGTCGCCGGCCACCAAGAACGCCGGACGGGCCACGAAGCGGATACGCTCTTTTCCGCGCATTGCCCGCTGTG
The DNA here is from genome assembly GCA_001830475.1 of Rhodospirillales bacterium RIFCSPLOWO2_12_FULL_67_15. GTDB lineage: Bacteria > Pseudomonadota > Alphaproteobacteria > Rhodospirillales > 2-12-FULL-67-15 > 2-12-FULL-67-15. Next base: position 23,469 of record MIAC01000273.1, on the reverse strand, counting down.
CGCGCCTTTGCCCTCGGCGGTCGCGGTTGCGCCGCTTTCGTCCGCCGGGGTTCGCGACGCGTTCGATGTCCGGCGCGCGGGCCGCGCCCCGGAACCGGCGCGGCGCCCGCCGCGCGCCTGAGCTTC
>MIAC01000273.1:22424-23309 GCA_001830475.1 Rhodospirillales bacterium RIFCSPLOWO2_12_FULL_67_15 | reverse complement strand
TGCGAGACGCATCCGCGCCTTCCGGCATGAACACGATCCCGATATCGAACGAACCCGATAGGTAATTCCCATGACCGCTTTCTACACTCGTCGTCAATTCGTCGCTTCGACCGCGCTCGCGGGCGCGGCCGGTCTTCTCCTTCCCGGTGTCGCCCGCGCCCAAGCGCAACCCGTCGCCTTGCGCGTCGAAAGCCGCGTCCTCGACGTCAACGGCAAGGCCGCCAAGGTGTTCGCGCTCCGCCAGCCCGACGGCACCCGGGGCCTCGTCGCCGAGGCCGGCCGGCGCTTCCACGTCCGGCTCGAAAACCGCATCTCCGAGCCGACGCTCGTTCATTGGCACGGCCTCACGCCTCCTTCGGCGCAGGACGGCGTGCCGGGACTGTCGCAGCCGGCGTTGAAGCCGGGCGAGAGTTACGTCTACGACTTCCCCTTGGCGAGGCCCGGCACCAACTGGATGCATTCGCACGTGGGTCTCCAGGAGCAGCTGCTGATGGCCGCGCCGCTCATCGTGCGCGATCCGGCCGAGCGCGGCCGGGACGAGCAGGAGGTGGTCGTGCTCTTCCACGACTTCACCTTCCGCGACCCGACCGAGATCTTCGCCGGCCTCAGGGGCGGCGGCGCGGGTGCTCCAGGCGGACACGGCGCCGCGCCCATGGGAAGCATGCAGCATACGCCGCAGCAGATGACGCAGACGATGCCGGGGATGCAGCACGGCGCGGCGGCGCCGGCGGCACCGGCGGCGGCGCATCTCTACGACGTCGAGTACGACGCCTTCCTCGCCAACGACCGCACCCTCGCCGACCCCGAGATCGTGCGCGTGGACGCCGGCGGGCGGGTGCGCCTGCGCCTGATCAACGGCGCCACCACCACTAACTTCGCGCTCGA
>MIAC01000273.1:20756-22397 GCA_001830475.1 Rhodospirillales bacterium RIFCSPLOWO2_12_FULL_67_15 | reverse complement strand
GGCGTCGACGTCGTGCCGGTGCGCGCCCGCCGCTTCGACTTCGCCATCGCCCAGCGGCTCGACATCCGCATCGCGCTCCCCAAGGAGCCGGGGGCGTGGCCGGTGCTGGTCCAGCGCGAGGGCGACGTGCGCCGCACCGGCATCGTGCTCGCCGCCCGCGGCGCGAAGGTGACGAAGATCGCGGACGCGGCCGAGACGCCGGTGCCGCCGCTCGGGCTCGCGCTCGAGACGATCTTGCGCGCGGCCAAGCCGCTCGCCGCCCGGCCCGCGGACCGGAAAGTCGCGCTCGTCTTCACCGAAGAACCGGGCTTCCGCTGGCTCATCAACGGCAAAGCGTTCGGCGAGCACACGCCGATCGCGGTCGGGAAAGGCGAGCGGGTCGAGTTCACCTTCGAGGACCGCACCACCATGGCGCACCCGATCCACCTGCACGGACATCATTTCCAGGTGGTTGCCCTCGACGGCAAGCCGCTCGCGGGCGCGGTGCGCGACACCGTGCTGGTGCCGGCCAAGGGGCGTGTCACGGTCGCCTTCGACGCGGACAACCCCGGCCACTGGGCGATCCACTGCCACAATCTCTACCACATGGCCGGGGGCATGATGGCTTCGGTCAAGTACGAGGCCTGAGCGCGGATCGCTCGCGCCATGGGAAAGGCCGGCGGAAGCGACTCCGCCGGCTTTTTTCGTCCCCTTCCTCTTCGCCGCCCGTCCGCTCACCCGCCGTCGAAGGCATGGGCGGTTTCCCAAAAGTAGTCCTTCCAGCTCGCGGCCTTGGCCTTGATCGCACCGGTGCGCTCGAGAAAAAGCGCGAACGGCATCGTATTCCTGGGCGTAGGTCCGAAGGCGATCTCGTTGGCGTCGGCGAACATGGATTCGATTTCGGCAATATCCTGCTTCGATCTGGCCTGGTCCTTGTAGAATTTCGCCGCGCGCCGGGAATCCTGGCTGAGCCAGGCGAGCGCCTCGATCTCCGCGTCCGCCACCGCCTTGAACAGCTTCGGGTTCCTTTCTTTCCACTTGCGCGTCGCGAAGAGCACCACGGTCGTGTGCGGGCCGCCGACGATCTCGGAGGACGTTGCGATCGTCCGGCCCCTGCCGGCGGAGATTTCCTGAAACGAATACGGTAGCGCCGCGATGTGGGTTTGAACCGTCTTGCGGCTCGCCAGAACCGCCGCCGCGGCGTGCGGATGCGGCAAGGCGATCATGAGGGAATCCAGCCGGTGCACTTGGCCGAGGCCGAAAACCTTCTCCGCCCCCATCCGCAGCGTCACGGCGTGGATGGAGATATTGGTCTCGGGCACCGCAATCCGGTGGTCGGCGCGGCCGTCGTAGTCCTCGAGGCTGGTGATCCGGTGGTCGGTGGTGACGAACTTGAGCGGCATGGCGGCGAGCGCCATCACGCCGCGGGTTTCGAACTCGGAGCCCTTGGTGCGATCCCAGAGCGAGAGCAGAACGGTGGTTCCGGCGGCGCCGAAATCGGCGTGGCCCGAGAGCACCGCCTGGTTGACGGCGATGCCGCTCTCGTAGCGCCGCGCCGTGACCTTGATCTCGCCGAGGCCGGCGTTCTTGGCGTGCTTTTCGATCAGCCGGTGCGCGAGGGCGATCCGGATCGGCAGATAGGCGGGCCCGTCCTGCTCGGCG
>MIAC01000273.1:11135-20713 GCA_001830475.1 Rhodospirillales bacterium RIFCSPLOWO2_12_FULL_67_15 | reverse complement strand
CGAGAACAACCAGCGCCAACGCGGCCGCCAAAACGGCGCGGTCCCGCCGGTAGGCGGGCAAACGAAAGAATCGCCAGCCGTGCCCGGTCTTTTGTTTGGGCGGCATTCGCCGCCGGGCGCGGGCTCTTTTACCGATAGTCTTCATGGTCGGCTTGGTCGGTCCTCCGGGCCGGCTACGATAATAGCGGCCCGAACCGCCGGCAACCCGGCCAGGGCTCCAACAATTCGGTCGTATTACACATCGGAATTGAGTTATTATTAACCTTAAGGATTTACTTTATCGATTCGGCCGGAAGCTTAATCCGTCCGGATCTCGCCCGCGAATAAGGCGACTTGAGGGAAGAATCGCATGCGTGTCCGTGGGAACACGAAGACTCTTATATTCGCCGTCTTCGCCGCGATCTTGCCATTTGCTTCCAACGCCGCCGACAAGGGTTTTTACCTCGGCGCCGGCCTCGGCGCCAACTGGACCCGGGAAACCGACATCACCGGCATCGGGACCAACCTCAGCGCCGATTTCGACGCCGGCTGGGTCGGCGCGGTTGCCGCGGGCTGGGCCTACGGCAACGGATTGCGCTCCGAGATCGAGTTCGGGTACCGCCGCAACGATCTCGATTCCCTCTCCGGCGCGGTCGCCGGTTCGGGCGATGCGAGCAGCTGGCGAGGCACGATCAACGCCTATTACGACTTCAAGACCGAAACGCCCCTCACCCCTTATGTCGGCGTCGGCCTCGGCGCGGCGCGGGTGAGCCTGGAGGCCAACCCGTTCGGCGCCTCGCGCCTCGACGACTCCGATTCCGCGTTCGCCTATCAAGGCATCGCCGGGGTCGGTTACCGCCTGAACGACCGCGCGCAGGTCTTCGCGGATTACCGCTATTTCGCGACCACGAGCCTTGATTTTACCACCGCCGCCGGGACGTCCGTGGACGCCGACTACGGCAACCACACGCTGATGGTGGGCCTGCGTTTCGGCTTCGCCGCGCCCAAGCCCGCGCCCAAGGAAGAGCCGCGGCCGGCGGCGCAGCCCATTCCCGCGCCCGCTCCGCCGGCGCCGCCGCCCGCCGCCCGCGTCGTCCCGCGCAATTACCTCGTGTTCTTCGACTGGGACAAGGCGGACCTCGCGCCCGAGGCGCTCCGGACCATCGCCACCGCCGCCGAGGACGCCAAAAAGGGCAACGTCGCCCGCATCCGCGCCACCGGGCACGCCGACCGCTCCGGCCCCGAGGCCTACAACCTGCGGCTTTCCATGCGCCGCGCGGTCGCGGTCAAGAACGAACTGGTCCGTCTCGGCATCGCCGAAAAAGATATCGCCCTCCTCGCCAAGGGCGAGACCGAACCGCTGGTCCCGACCCCCGACGGCGTGCGCGAGCCGCAGAACCGGCGGGTCGAGATCGTGTTCCCGTAATCGGGGAATCAGCGCGCCGCCGAATCGCGCGTCCCGCAGGCGGCGAAATCGTGGCGGCCGGCGAAATCGGGTCCCGCGACGAAGGCCAGGAACTCGGGCCCGTTCATGGGCAGCACGCGGTCGAAGACGCGCGCGGTGGTCATGCAGAACCCCGCCTTTTCCACCGCGCTGCGCCGCGCCGCGTCGTTGGCGAGCGCGGTGACGAACTGGCCGAGCCGCGTCTCCGCCGCCGCGCCATAGGCTTGGCGGAACATCCGCTTGAGCACGGCGCCGTTCGCGACCAGCTCGGATTCGAACTTGCGCGCCCACGCGTTGTAGCGGGCGGTTTCCTCGCAGGCGAGCGCGGAAACCATCAGCTCGCTTTGCAGCGCCTTGGAATGGAGCGCCGCCTCGTCGCCGGGACGAATACAGACCGAAGCGCTGGCGCCTCCGGCCACGCCTAGGCCTAAGGCGAGCGCCAACATGGTTAACCGGATCGTTCCCCGAAATCCCGTGCTTGACGCCACAACGCCCCCGTTCCCTGTTATTATATTATTGTTGAATCAAGACTATGCCGGAATGCGGATGCGTCGCAACAGTTAAAGAGTTATGCGCGGGATTGGTTAACCGGCGGGTAGCCGTGCCGCCCTTGACCGACGGCGCGGAATTCCGCCATTGATGGGCGCGGGAAAGGGGTGATCTGCATGACGCTGGGGAGAATCGCGGGCATCCTGGATTCGACGTCGGGAAGCCGGGAAGCGCGGCTGTTTCGCGCCGCTCATGGCATCGTCTTCGGCGCCGCCATTCTCGCGCTTGCGCTCGACACGGTTCCAAGGTTCGCCGAAAGCCACGGGGCGCTGTTCAAGGCTCTGATGGTGCTCGCGCTGGTCTTGTGCGCGGTCGAATACGCATTGCACTTGGCGACCGCGCCGGCGGCGGCATATTGGCGATGGGCGGTTTCGCCGGCCGGGATTATCGATCTGATATCGTTTGTGCCGATGGCGGTCGCGCTCGCCGTGGCCGCCGACTCGCGCGTCGTCAATCTGTTCGGCATCCTCTGGCTGATCAAGCTCGTGCGCTACTCCCACGGCATGACCATTCTCGCGCGCGTGATCCCGGGCGTCGGCGAATGGTTGCTCAACGTATTTTTGGCGTTTCTCGTCGTCCTCTTCGCCGCGGCCACTCTCGCTTATCTGTTCGAAGGCAAGACTCAGCCCGATACCTTCGGCAGCATTCCGGCCGCGCTCTGGTGGACGGTGGCGACGCTGACGACGACCGGGTACGGCGACACGACGCCGGTGACTCCGGCCGGGCGGATGTTGGCCGGCATCGTGATGATTTGCGGGATCGCGGTGTTCGCGCTGTGGGCCGGCATTCTCGCGACCGGGTTCGCCGAGGAGACCCGCCGCTACAATTTTCTCAAGACCTGGGACCTGGTCGCCAAGGTGCCGCTGTTCAAGTCGATCGGGGCCGGGACCATCGCCGAGGTGACGCGCCTCTTGCGCCCGCGCGAGACGCCGGCCGGCGCGGAAGTCATGCACAAGGACGAGCCCGGCGATTGCATGTACTTCATCGTCTCGGGCGAGATCGAGATCCAGATCCAGCCCAGGCCCGTCCGGCTCGGCGCCGGAGATTTTTTCGGCGAAATCGCGCTCGTCGTCGATGGCCCGCGCACGGCGACCGCGGTCGCCACCACGCCGTGCATGCTGCTGGTGCTCGACATCGTCGACTTCCGCGCGCTCATCTCCCGGGAGCCCGACCTGGTCAAGGTGATCGAGGCCGAGGCCGCGAGGCGCATGGTCCAGACCGGCCCCGGCCGGGCCGTTTGAGCGGCCGGGCGCGTCATGCGCCCAAACCCAATGACCCGGCGGCGTCACTAGCGCCCGGTCTTTGATCTGGGCGGCATGCGCCGCCGGGCGCGGATTCCCCACAACAGATAAAATGCCGCGCGGCGGATTGGTCAACCGGCCTTTTGTCGGGGAGTTTCTTGGAGTAGCTTACGGCCGGGCGCGTCATGCGAACGCATGCCTACCGGCATGACAGCGCCGGGCGGGACGTGGGATCGAGTCATGGTCAAAGTCACAAGGCGGGCTGTCGTCGCCGCAGGCGTGCTCGCGGCCTTCGCGGCCGGAATCTATTACGTCGCCCGCGCCGAGAGCGCTCCGAAGAACGCCCGCAAAGGCCCGCCGCCGGTGCCGGTGATCACGGCCAAGGTCGAAGCCGCCGACGTACCGGTCGTCCTCGCCGCCATCGGCACGGTCCAGGCGCGGGCCTCGGTCGCCGTCAGGTCGCGGGTCGACGGGCATATCCTGGAAACGCATTTCCGCGAAGGCCAGACGGTCGCCAAGGGCGATCTGCTCATCCGTATCGACCCGCGTCCCTTTGCCGCGCAGCTCAAGCAAGCCGAAGCCAACGTCGCCCGCGACCGCGCCCAGCTCGCCAAGGTCCGCGCCGATCTCGCCCGCTACGGCGCGCTGACCGAGCGCGGCGTCGCCTCGGTTCAGAAGCACGAAGAAGCGCAAGCCGCGGCGAGCTCGCTCGAGGCGACCATCCGCGGCGGCGAGGCGGCGATCGAGTTCGCCCGCCTGCAACTCGAATACAGCTCGATCCGCTCGCCCCTCGACGGCCGGGCGGGAAGCCTGCTGGTGTCGGCCGGCAACCTGGTCCGGGGCACCGACGCCGCGGCCTTGGTGGTGATCAACGAAATCCGGCCGGTCTATGTCTCCTTCACGCTGCCCGAACACCACCTCGGGGAAATCCGCCGGCGGATGAACGAAGGCGGCTTGGTCATCGAGGCGCGGCCGCCCGACGACCCCCGCCCGCCCGCGACCGGCGCGGTGGACTTTGTCAACAACGCGGTTGACCCGGCGACCGGGTCGATCGGGCTACGCGCCACCGTCGCCAACGCGGACGAGCGCCTGCTGCCCGGCCAGTTCGCGAACGTGCGCGTGACCATGGACACGTTCCGGGGCGCGCTCGTCGTCCCCGCCCAGGCCATCCAGAACAGCCAGAAGGGCCCGTTCGTGTTCGTCCTCAAGGCCGGCTCGCTCAAGGACAACCAGGCCGAGGTCGAGCAGCGTTACGTCAAGCCCGGCACGCAGTTCGAGGAGCGCGTCGTTATCCGCGAAGGGCTCGCCGCCGGCGACATCGTCGTCACCGAAGGCCAGTTGCGCCTGCAACCGGGCAGCCGGGTCGTGATCCGCCCGGCGGCGCAGACGTCGTAATAATCCCAATGGCCGTGGCGTGAACCTTCCCGAACTCTGCATCCGACGCCCGGTGATGACGACGCTGTTGATGTCGTCGTTCATCGTTTTCGGCCTGCTCGCCTACCGCCTGCTGCCGGTGAGCGAGTTGCCCAACGTCGATTTCCCGACCGTCGAGGTGTCGGCGCGCCTGCCCGGCGCCAATCCGGAAAACATGGCCTCGTCGGTGGCGACGCCGCTGGAAAGCCAGTTCTCGCGCATTGCGGGCGTCGAGGCCATGACCTCGATCAGCACCCACGGCATCACCCGGGTCACGCTTCAGTTCGCGCTCGATCGCGACATCGACGCCGCGTCGCTGGACGTGCAATCGGCGATCTCGACCGCGCTGCGCACCCTGCCGCCCGAGATGCCGGCGCCGCCCTCGTTCCGCAAGATTAACCCGTCCGACTTCGGCATCATCTTCATCGCGCTCAGTTCCGACATCCTGCCGCTGTCGGCGATCAACGAGTACGCCGATCCCGTGCTGGCGCAGCGGATTTCGACCATCGACGGCGTCGCCCAGGTCAGCGTCTTCGGCGCGCAGAAGTACGCGGTCCGGGTGCAGGTCAACCCCGACGCCCTGGCTTCGCGCGGCATCGGCATCGAAGACGTCGCCCGCACCATCCGCGCCGGCAACACCAATCAGCCGACCGGCACCATCAGCGGCACGCATCGCGTCTTCACCATCGAGACCACCGGCAAGCTTTCCCAGGCTGCCGGTTACGCCGAGGAAATCGTCGCCTGGCGCGGCGGGGCGCCGGTCCGTCTAAACGAGGTCGCCACCGTCGTCGATTCGGTCGAGAACACCCGGATCGCCACCTCGATAGGCGCCAATCGCGCGGTGGTGCTGGCGATCTACCGCCAGCCCGGCGGCAACACCGTGCGCATCGCCGAGGCGGTCAAGGGGGTTCTGCCCGCCTTCCGCCAGATGCTCCCGCCCGCGGTCAACATGAGCGTGCTCTACGACCGCTCGGTCATGATCCGCGAGTCGATCAACGACGTCCAGTTCACGCTGCTGCTCGCTTCCGCGCTGGTGGTGATGGTCATTTTCCTGTTCCTGCGCAACCTGTCCGCCACCTTGATCGCGAGCCTCGCGCTGCCGATTTCGATCATCGGCACGTTCGCGCTGATGTACCCGCTCGGCTTCAGCCTCGACAATCTTTCGCTGATGGCGCTGACGCTCGCGGTCGGTTTCGTGGTCGACGACGCCATCGTCATGCTCGAAAACATCGTCCGCCACATGGAGAAAGGCGAGCGGCCGCTGGAGGCGGCCCTCAAGGGTTCGCGCGAGGTCGGCTTCACGATTCTCTCCATGACCGTCTCGCTGATCGCCGTCTTCATTCCGATCGCCTTCATGGGCGGCATCGTCGGCCGGCTGCTCCACGAGTTCGCCATCACCATCGGCGCGGCGATCCTGGTTTCCGGCTTCGTCTCGCTGACCCTGACGCCGATGATGTGCTCCCGCTTCCTCCGGCCGGAATCCGAGCGGGCGCACGGCAGGCTGTTCAACCTTTCCGAGCGCTTCTTCGCGCGCCTGCACGGGTTTTACCTGACGACGCTGGGGTGGACCCTCGAGCACCACCGCGTCACCTTTTCCGTCTTTCTCGCCACGGTGGCGGGCTCGGGACTGCTTTATTTCGTCGTGGCCAAGGATTTCCTGCCGAGCGAGGATTCGGGCCGCATCTTCGCCTTCACCGAAGGCGCCCAGGATTCGTCTTTCGAATCCATGGCCCGCCTTCAGGGCCAGGTCGCCGCCATTGTCGCCACCGATCCGGCGGTCAGGACCTTCATGTCCTCGGTCGGCGCGAGCGGCAACCGGGTCACCACCAACAGCGGCCTGATCTTCATCGCCCTCAAGCCTCGCCGCGAGCGCGACGCCAGCGCCGACGAGGTGATCCGGCGCCTGCGCCCGAAGGTCGCCGACATTCCCGGCATCCGCGTCTTCTTGCAGAACCCGCCGGTGATCCGCGTCGGCGGCCGGCTGAGCAAGGCCCAGTACGAATACACGCTGCAAAGCCTCGATCTGGACGATCTCTACAAATGGGCCGGCACGCTCGAAGAAAGGTTTCGCGGTCTTTCCGGCCTGGTGGACGTGACCAGCGATCTCGCCGTCACCAGCCCGACGGTGGTGGTGAACATCAACCGCGCCAAGGCGGCGACGCTGGGCATCAGCGCCGAGCAGGTGGAAAGCGCGCTCGCCAGCGCCTTCGGTACCCGTCAGGTGTCCACCATCTACACCGCCGCCAACCAGTACCCGGTGATCATCGAGATCGCCCCCCGCCACCAGAACGATCCTTCGTCGCTGTCGCGGCTCTACCTGCGCTCGTCCACCGGCCAGCTGGTGGCGTTGGACGCGATCGCGTCGATCACGCAAAGCGTTGGGCCCTTGACCATCAATCACCAGAGCCAGCTGCCGTCGGTGACCGTTTCCTTCAACCTCGCGCCCGGCGTCTCGCTCGGGACCGCGGTCGATCAAATTCGCGCGTTGGAGCGCGAAATCCGCATGCCGCCCACCGTCTCGGGCGCGTTCTCCGGCACCGCCGATGCCTTCGAGAAATCCCTCCGGGGCATGGGCTGGCTGCTGGTGCTGGCGATCTTCGTCGTCTATGTCGCGCTCGGCATTCTCTACGAGAGCTTCATCCACCCGCTCACCATCCTTTCGGGCCTGCCGAGCGCCGGCGTCGGCGCGCTGCTCGCGCTGATCCTGCTCAAGACCCCGCTCAGCCTTTACGCTTTCATCGGAATCATCATGCTCGTCGGCATCGTCAAGAAGAACGCGATTATGATGATCGACTTCGCGATCGAAGCGCAACGGAACGAGGGCAAGCCGCCGCGCGAGGCCATCCACCAGGCCTGCCTGGTTCGCTTTCGCCCGATCATGATGACGACCATGGCCGCGTTCATGGGCACGCTGCCCATCGCCATCGGCTTCGGCGTCGGCAGCGAGGCCCGCCAGCCCTTGGGGCTAGCCGTCGTCGGCGGCCTGTTCGTGTCCCAGATCCTGACCCTCTACATCACGCCGGTCCTCTATCTCTACCTGGAACGCGCGCAAGCCTGGACCAGGGCCCGGCGCGCGCCGGCGGGCGCGGGCGGGGAAAAACCCGCCGAATAACGGTCAAAAACCCCATCCGATCCGGGTTTTCTCGCGCCTGCGCAACGGATGGGTTGGAGCCATTTCCGAATCCGGCTAGGATTTCGGGACCGGCCCGCGGAGGCTCCCCTCGCGCGTGGTTCGTTTTCGAAAGGACACACGGATGCCGCAAGGTACGGTCAAGTGGTTCAATCCGACCAAGCGCTTCGGGTTCATCGCGCCCGATGGCGGCACGAAGGACGTCTTCGTGCATATGTCGGCGGTGGAACAGGCCGGGCTCAAGACCCTGTCCGAGGGACAGAAGGTCAAGTTCGAGATCGCCACCGACGAAAAGGGCAAGACGTCGGCAGTGGACCTGTCCCTGGTCTAGAGCGAACTCCGACTCATTGGAATCGGCTACGCCCGCCGGTCCTCGACCCGGCGCGTGCGATCTTGCGCATATGAAAGTCGCCGACTTCGACTTCGAGCTGCCGCCGCGCCTGATCGCCCAGCGCCCGGCCGTGCCCCGGGATTCCGCCCGGATGCTGGTGGCGGCGGGCGCCAGGCTCGAAGACGCCTTCATCCGCGACCTGCCCCGGCGCCTGGAGGCGGGCGATCTTCTCGTCGTCAACGACACCCGCGTCATCCCCGCCCGGCTGTTGGGCCGGATCGGCGGGGCGGCGGTCGAAGCGACGCTGCTCAAGCGCGAAGGCCCCGATAGCTGGCGCGCGCTCGCCAAACCCGGACGCAAGTTCAAGCCCGGCGCTCGGGTTGTCTTCGCCCAGGGCCTCGCCGCCGAGGTCGCGACCAAGGGCGAAGGCGGCGAGGTGACGCTCGCCTTCGATTCAAGCGGCGAACGTCTCGACGCCCTCCTCAGGCAGGCAGGCCTCATGCCGCTTCCCCCCTACATCAAGCGTCCGAAAGAGGGCGATCCCGCCGACCGACGCGATTATCAGACCCTGTTCGCGGCGCGCGACGGCGCCGTCGCCGCGCCGACCGCCGGGCTCCATTTCACGCCCGCCCTGGTCGCGGCGCTGAAAGAGCGCGGCGTCGCCATCGCCGCCGTGACGCTGCACGTCGGAGCGGGTACGTTCCTTCCCGTCAAGACCGAGAACGTGGAGGACCACCGTATGCACCCCGAATGGGGCGAGGTGAGCGCGGCCGCGGCGCGCGCCGTCAACGCCGCCCGAAACGCGGGCCGCCGCGTTGTCGCCGCCGGCTCGACCGTGCTCCGCCTCCTCGAATCGGCCGCCGGCGCGGACGGAACAATTATTCCTTTCGCCGGCGAAACCGGCATTTTCATCGTTCCCGGATACCGCTTCCGCGTCGCCGATCTGATGCTCACCAACTTCCATCTCCCGCGCTCGACGCTGTTCATGCTGGTCTGCGCCTTCGCCGGGACCGCAACCATGAAACGCGCTTACGCCCATGCGATCGAACAAAATTACCGATTTTACTCGTACGGCGATTGTTGTCTCCTCCATCGCGTTAAGGACGCCGCGTGAGCCCCATTCCCGGAACCGGCTTCGCGCTTCTCGCCACCGACGGCCGGGCGCGCGCAGGAAGGATCGAAACCGCGCATGGACCGGTCGCGACCCCCGCCTTCCTGCCGGTCGGAACCGCCGCCACCGTCAAGGCGATGACCGCGGACGCGGTGCGCGCGACCGGGGCCGAGATGGTGCTCGCCAACACCTATCATCTGATGCTGCGCCCGGGCGCGGAGCGCATCGAGCGCCAGGGCGGGCTCCACCGGTTCATGGACTGGCCCGGGCCGATCCTGACCGATTCGGGCGGATTCCAGGTGATGTCGTTGAACGCGCTGCGCACGATCAGGGAAGAGGGCGTCGCGTTCCGCTCGCACGTGGATGGAAGTTCCCACGAA
>MIAC01000273.1:0-11102 GCA_001830475.1 Rhodospirillales bacterium RIFCSPLOWO2_12_FULL_67_15 | reverse complement strand
CGGCTCGATGCCGACGTGACGATGGTGCTCGACGAATGCACGCCTTTCCCCGCCGACGAACGGACGGCCGCGGAATCCATGCGCCGCTCCATGCGCTGGGCGGCAAGGTGCAAGGCGGCGTTCGCGCGCCGCCCCGGCTACGGTCTTTTCGGCATCAATCAGGGCGGAGTTTACGAGCCCCTGCGCCAGGAGTCGGCGGAAGCGCTCTGCGCCATCGGCTTCGACGGCTACGCCTTGGGCGGGCTCGCCGTCGGCGAGGGCCGGGAAACCACCTTCCGGATTCTGAACGCGACCGTGCCGTTTCTGCCCGAAGACCGGCCGCGCTACCTGATGGGGGTCGGCAAGCCCGCCGACCTGGTCGGCGCGGTCGGGCGCGGGATCGACCTGTTCGATTGCGTGCTGCCGACCCGCTCCGGGCGCACCGAGCAGGCTTTCACCCGCTTTGGCGCCGCGACGCTTTCCAATGCCCGCCACCGCGACGATCCCCGCCCCCTCGACGACGCGTGCGCCTGCCCCGCCTGCCGCAAGCATTCGCGGGCCTATCTCCACCACCTCATCAACACCAAGGAAATCCTCGGGGCGATGCTTTTGACCTGGCACAACCTGCATTATTATCAGGAGCTGATGCGGGGCATGCGGGCGGCGATCGAGAACAAGCGCTTCGCCGCGTTCGCGGAAGCCTTCGCCGTCGATCAGGACCAAGGCGATATCCCGCCGCTATAGTGCGAGGCAACGACATGACGCGCACCTCACGATTGACCCAGCTCGGCCGCAAGGTGGCGATTCCCGCCTCGCCGGAAAAAGCGCGCCTGGAGACGGTCGCCAACCCGCACCCGGGCGAATCCTATGTCGTCCGCCTCGTCTGCCCGGAGTTCACCGCGCTCTGCCCGATCACCGGCCAGCCCGACTTCGCCCACCTGGTGATCGACTACGTGCCCACCAAGCGGATCGTCGAAAGCAAGTCCTTCAAGCTCTATCTCGCCAGTTTCCGCAACCGGGGCGCATTCCACGAGGACTGCACCCTCGCCGTCGCCAAGAAAATCCGCGCCGCGGCCAAGCCGAAATGGATCCGGATCGCCGGCTACTGGTACCCGCGCGGCGGCATTCCTATCGACGTGTTCTGGCAGTCGGGGCCGGCGCCGAAGGATTTGTGGATTCCCGATCCCGGCGTCGCCCCCTACCGCGGGCGCGGTTAAGTGGATAGGGCGTGTGCGTTGCTTCGCGCTTTTGTTCTCGCCGGAGGCCTGACAATGACCGCGTGCGCGAACGGGCCTAACGCGACGCTGCCGCCGCTCACCGAGAGCGAGCGGGACTTGAAGCCGAGGCTCGAATCCCACGTCGTCATGCTCGCCCGCACCATCGGCGAGCGCAACGCCTGGCACGCCCCGGCGCTCGCGCGCGCCGCCCAATACATCGAGACGACGCTCGCCGATCTCGGCTTGGAACCCAAGCGCCTGCCCTACATCGTGCCCAGATCCGCGATCGGCGGTCCCTTCGGCTTTGTCGACGCGCTCGCCGAACGGTTGCCCGAGGAGTCGACCTACGTCAACCTCGAGGCCGACATTCCAGGCCGCGCGAAGAAAGGCGAGATCGTCGTCGTCGGCGCGCATTACGATTCGCTCTTTGGTACGCGCGGGGCCAACGACAACGCGACCGGCGTCGCCGCCGTGCTGGAAATCGCCCGGCTGCTGAAGGACTTAGACGCCGCGCGCACCTTGCGCTTCGTCGCCTTCGTCAACGAGGAACCGCCCTTTTTCAAGAGCGAGGCCATGGGCAGCCGCGTCTACGCCCGCGCCGCGCGCGCCCGCGGCGACAACATCGTCGCCATGTACTCGCTCGAAACCATCGGCTACTACAGCGACGCGCCGGGCAGCCAGCGGGCACCCTTCCCCCTCGGGCTTTTCTACCCGAGCACTGGCAACTTCGTCGTTTTCGTCGGAAATTTCGCCTCGCGCGCACTGGTTAACCGAAGCGTCGCGGCGTTCCGTAAGGCGAGCCCGTTCCCGGCCGAACGCTTCGCCGGGCCGGCGTTCGTCCCCGGCGTCGATTGGTCGGATCAATGGAGCTTCTGGCGCGAGGGCTACCCGGGCGTGATGGTCACCGACACCGCGCCCTACCGCTATCCCCACTACCACTCGGAGACCGACACCCCGGACAAGATCGACTATGAATCGTTCGCCCGGGTCACAGCCGGCCTCGCTTCGGTCGTGCGCGCGGTCGCCAACGATTAGGCCGGGGCGGCCTGCTTGAGCGCCTGTTCGCGGGCGTGCTCGCGCATTCCAAACCACAGCGACTTGCCGATGATGCCGGCACCGACGACCAGCGCCAAGATCATGACCCAATAGCTGATCCGATTCAGCACCGCTGCGGCCGCGCCGAGCGAGCCGATCAGGCCGAGGTCGGCCATATAGACCGGGACGACGAACAGGCGGCTGACCAGCACCATGATCATGATCACGCCCATCACCACCTTGACCATGTAGGGTTTGACGTAAGTGGTGCCGATGGCGCCGATCTGAATGCCGAACAGGGAGCCGGCGAGGATGATCATGGCGAGGCGCACGTCGACGAAGCCTTCCCAGGCGAACTTGATGGTGCCGCCGAGGCCCATGACGAAGGCGATCACCAGCTCGGTCGCCGAGGCCATCAGGCTGGAAATGCCCATGACGTAGATCATGGCGGGCACCCCGATGAAGCCGCCGACGGCGATGGTCGCGGCCAAGAGCCCGGTCGCGAACCCGATCGGGATCGTGACCAGGACGGAAATCTTGGCGTCGATGCTCTTGAAATAGACCATCGTCCCGGGAATGTGGATCGAGCGGACCCAAAGCGCGAGTCGCCCCGCGGTCTCCTGCTGGTCGGTCCGGCCCGTCCGGTGCAGCCGCCAGGCGTCGCGCAGGACGAAGCCGCCGACGACGCCGAGCACGATCACGAACGCGGCCGAGACGTAGAGATTCGAGCCCGCGTCGCCGAACGCTTCCTTGATCTCCTGCTGGATCTGGGCGCCGAGCAGCATGCCGAATTCGGCCGAGAGGCCCATGATGACGCCGAGCTTGACGTCCACTTGGCCGAACTTGGCGCGCTTCATCGCCCCGACCAGGGCCTTGGGGAACTTGTGGCAGATGTTGCTCGCGACCGCGACGATGCCGGGCACGCCCATGCTCATCATCGCCGGCGTCAGCACGAACGCGCCGCCCGAGCCGATGAAGCCGCTGACCAAGCCGCCGATAAAGCCGACGACGAACAGCTCGGCGATCGCGAGCGGGTCGAGGACGATGAATCCGCTCATCCCGTCCATGGCCTTATCGCTTCGCCCTGAGGCCGAGAATCTCCCAGAAGCGGCCGGTGAAGGCGCCGTGGACGGCGGAGAAAGCGAACGCGATCGCGATCACCGCCGCCATCGACGCGCCGCCCTCGGAGGTGAACGCCAGGATCGGGCGCTCGAAGACGAACAGGGCGCCATAAAGGCCAAGGCTCGCGAGCCCGAGCGCGGCGGTTTTGGCGATCCTGCCCCACGAGCGCGATCCGCCCGCGGTCAGGCGGCTGCCGAGCCCGGAAAGGATGCTCTGCGCGGTGGCCGCCTCGCCGCGTTCGGCGAAGGTGACCGCCGTCATGATGGTGTCGAACTTGGTCATGGCGCGGTTCGCGGGGCCCCAAAAGGCGGGGTGCGCTCCAAGGGCCCCTGCGGGTAAGTGAATGGCGGCTTTTAGCACGTGCAGCAATCCTTCGGCAACGACTTGATAGGGAAAGATGATGAGGTTTTGCTTATATCCGGTTAACGTTTGAACATATTCCTCGAATGTGGCGATATTGGGGCCGGCCCGGCGCTTGCCAGGATCAAGATCGTCCCGGAAGATGCCGGAAAATCCGGGACTTGATAGCTTCGGCCGATAACAAAATCGAAGACTCTGGGGGAACGATGGTTGCGCACGAACTTTCGCCGGTCGGACGGTTCGACAAAATCCTGCTCGCCACCGACGGTTCGGACTACAGCGCCGGAGCGACCCGGGTCGCGGTCGCCATGGCCGCCAAGGCCGGGGCCAAGCTGTTCGTCGTCACCGTCCTTCCCGACCCCTCCGACGGGGTCGCCCCCGAACACAACGAGGACAAGCGCAAGTCCGCCGCGGCGATTCTCGCCGCCGTCCGCGAGGCGGCCGAGGCGGCAAACGTGCCGTGCGAAGCGAACGCGCGCTACGGCCACGACCCCTACGAGGTCATCGTCAAGGAAACCAAGGACACCCAGGCCGACCTGGTGGTGATGGGCCGGCGCGGCCGGCGCGGGCTGGCGCGCCTCGTGCTCGGCGACGCCACCGCCAAGGTGATCGGCTATGCGCCGTGCAGCGTGCTGGTCGTGCCCAAAGCCAGCGAGATGTGGGGACCGGTCCTGGTCGCGACCGACGGCTCGCGCTCGAGCGACGCCGCGTGCGTGACCGCCGCGCGCATCGCCCATTGCTGCGCTTCGCCGCTCGCGGTGCTGTCGGTGATGGTGCCGAGCCACAGCGAGGCCCGCCAGGCCGAAGCCCGCCAGATCGTCGAGCGCGTCGTCGCCGCGCTGAAGAAGGACGGCATCGCGGTCGAAGGGCTGGTCGAGCGCGGCATCGCCGAGGAAGCGATCCTCGAAATCGTCAAGCGCCGCCGGGCGGGCCTGATCGTTCTCGGCAGCCACGGCCGCACCGGGTTGGGGCGGATCCTGTTCGGCAGCAAGGCCGAGCGGGTGATCGAGCATGCGCCCTGCCCGATCATGGTGGTCAAGGCGATGTAGCGGGATACGCTTCTCAGGCCGCCACGGCGGCTTCGCGCCTGCGCACCAGCCACCAGACCAGGAACGCGCCGAGCATCTTGCTCGCGGTCATGGCGGCGACGCCGACGGCCGAGGCGTGGCCGATGAGATAAAGGAAAACGAGGCTATCGAGCGGCGTCGAAACCGCGCTCGAAATCAGGATCCGCTCGGAGAACCGCCGGCCGGTGAAGCTGTAGATCGTCCAGTCGGCGAATTCGCTGACCAGGAACGCGGCGACCGAGGCCCCGGCCACCACCGGCCCCGCCATGACGTAGCTGATCGCGCCCGCGAGCAGCATGGCGAAGATGACCCGGTGGCCGATTTCGCGCTGGGCGAAATCCCTGGCGACGAAGATCAGTCCGGTGATGATCGCCGCCGGCGGCCATTTCTCGCCCCCCGGCAAATCCACAAGGGGAATAATGTCGAAGGTCCAGTTCACGAAGACGATCAGGGCGATATAGAGAACGGTGTAACCGAACCGCATGACGTGACACTCTGGGGCTTCCTCGAGCCCCCCTTGGGGGCGACGGGAGGGAACATGGCCAACGACGCGCGCACGGTCAAGTCCCGGATCGCGGCCAAGGCCCGGGCGATGGGCTTCGCCGCCGTCGGTGTCACGCACGCCCGGAGCGCGGGCGAGCGCGAAGGCCTGGAGCGGTTCCTGGCCGAGGGCCGCCACGGCGACATGGCCTGGATGCGCGACGTGCGCGACGTGCGCGGAAAACCCGAGGCGATCTGGCCCGCGGCCCGTTCCGTGATCGTGCTGGGCGCGTCTTACGCGCCGGCGCGCGAACCTCTCGCCGTCCTCGCCGAGCCGGCGCGGGCCGCGATCGCTCTCTATGCGCTCAGGCGCGATTACCACGACGTCCTGAAAAAGCGGCTCAAGGCATTGGCGCGCTGGATCGCGGAAACCTTCGCCTGCGAGGTCAAGGTATTCGTGGACACCGCGCCGGTGATGGAAAAGCCGCTCGCCGAGCGCGCCGGGATCGGCTGGCAAGGCAAGCACACGAATTTGGTTTCGCGCGAGTTCGGTTCCTGGCTTCTGCTCGGCGAGATATTCACCACCCTCGCTCTTCCCCCCGACGCCCCGGCCGAGGACATCTGCGGAAGCTGCGATGCCTGCGTCCGCGCCTGCCCGACCGGGGCCCTCGACGCGCCCTACCAAATCGACGCGCGGCGCTGCATTTCCTATCTCACCATCGAACACAAAGGCGACATCCCGCCCGATCTCGCGCGCCTGATGGGCAACCGAGTCTTCGGCTGCGACGACTGCCTCGCCGCCTGTCCGTGGAACAAGTTCGCGCCGCCCGCGACCGATCCCGAATTGGCGGAGCGCGGCGACCTCGCCCGCCTCAGACTTGCCGACCTCGCCCGCCTCGACGACGCGGGATTCCGCAAATTGTTCGCAGGAACCTCGCTCAAGCGCACCGGGCATGCGCGCATGATGCGCAACGCGCGGATCGCGCTCGACAACTCGGCGGGTAAATGATTTATCCGTCCGGCAGCGCCTTAGGGTTGCTTTCGCGAAGACGATCGAGCGCCGTCCGCCGGAGATGCGCGAACACTGCGCGGTGGCGCGACCCGCCGGGAACGATTTTTCCCGCCCGCAGTTCGTCGCAAAGCCGGTTATAAAGAATACCAAGCCGCTCGCGCACCGTCGCCGGGCCCGCCTTCGCGAAGCCCGCTTCGGCGGGCGAAAAAAGGTCGGGCGGGATCGCGGAATCTTTTTCGCCCATCAGGCGGGCGAGGCTTGCAAGTTCCTCGCGCTCGGGGGCCTCGCCGCGTTCAAGGACGCGCCCGGCAATGGCGATCGCGTTGGCGGCCATGAGGGCCTCGTAGCGCCGCCCCTCGGGCAATGCCGCGAGCAGATCGCCGCGCAATGTCTTGCGCGCGATTTCCAGAAGTTCGCCGGCGGAAGGCTTGGGGCGCATCAGGTTTCCCGCGTCCGGTCGAGGATTTCCAACTCCAACTCCGGCACGACGTGGGCGGTCAACGCGAGTTCGAGCGACTGTTCCGCGCCCGAGGCGTGGCGTTCCGCCTGCTGCAACGCGATCACCGCCCAACGCACGTGCGCCATGACCTCCCAGTAGCCGAGCCGGGTGCGGTCGACCGCGCGCCCCGCGTTGCGCTCGTACGCCGCGACGAAGGTCTCCCGCGCGCCGATCCCGCCCGCTTCGCGCTCGGGCCTGCCAAAGCGCCAGCATTTGGCGAGGAACCAGCCCAAATCCTCGTCGGGATCGCCGGGGCCGGCGAATTCCCAATCGAGCACGGCGGCAAGCCGTCCGTCCTTCACCAGGTAATTGCCGGTGCGGAAATCGCGATGACAAAACGCGAGCGGCCCCCTAGGCGGCGCGTTGCGCTCGAGCCACGCGAGCCCCCATTCCACGGAGGGCGCGGGTTCGGCGAGATCGTCGAGAAAATCCCGGTACTCGGCGACGAGCGCCCGCGCGGGGGCTTGAGACGGAGCCGTCAGAAATGCGAGCTCGGGCGCGGCCCAAGGGATGGCGTGGATTTTCGCGAGCTCTTCCCCAAGTTCGGCCACGAGGCGCTCGCCAAAACCCCGTTCGGCGGCGTCCTTCGCCAGCCGGTGCCCGAAGGCTTCGCCCTCGATCCGCCGCATGACGAAAAAGGGCCGGCCGAGGACGGCGGAATCGGCGCAGAGCCAGAGCGGCTCCGGCGCCTTCACGCCCGCCGCGTGCGCGCGTTTCAGGATCGCGAATTCGGCGGCCCGGTCGTGGCTCGCAGGCAGGCGCGAGGGCGCGTCCATGCGCAACACTGCGTCCAGCTTTCCGGCGAAGGCTCCTCCTTCGATCTCAGCGCGGAGCAAGCGGTTGTCCTGGACCGCGCCGCCCGAAAGCGCCTCAAGCGCAACGACGCGGACGCGCGCGGCGTCCGCCGCCTGGCTGAGAAACTTTTCCAGCTTTTCCGGCGCGCCTTCGCCCACGTTATTTTCCCCACCGCCAGAAATCGCGGCCTTGGTCGAGGAAAAACCGCGCCAGCACCATCTTGTGCACTTCGGAGGCGCCGTCCACCAGCCGGGCCTGGCGGGCGTAGCGGTAGATCCATTCGAGCAGCGTGTCCTTGGAATAGCCGCGCGCGCCGCAAAGCTGGATCGCGGTGTCCACCGCCTGGTGGAGCACGTCGGCGACCGCGATCTTGGCCATCGATACCTCGGCGCTCGCGCGCTCGCCCCGGTCCATGAGCCAGGCCGCGTGCATGACCAGAAGCCGCCCGGTCTGGATCGCCATCGCCGATTCGCCCAGCATCCATTGCACGCCTTCGTGCAGGCTGAGTTTTTGCCCGAACGCCGCGCGCTCCTCGACATAAGGCTGGGCGATCTCGAGCGCGCGCTTTGCGAGTCCGAGCCAGCGCATGCAATGGGTGAGCCGCGCGATGCCGAGCCGGATCTGGGTCGCCTTGAGCCCGTCGCCGCCGTTCATCAGCCGGTCCGCGTCGGGAATTTCGAGGCCGTCGAATTCGAGCTCGCAATGGCCGCCGTGCTCCTCGGGCCCCATGATCGGAATCCGGCGCACGATCCGCCAGCCGGGCCGGTCGCGGTGGAACAGGAACGCGGTCAGGTTCTTGCGCGCATCAATCGAGGTGCGGGCGACGAGAATGAAAATCTCGGCCGTTTCGGCCCCGGTGATGAACCACTTGCGGCCCTCGACGACCCAGCGCTCGCCCTTCTTTTCGGCGCGGGTCAGCATCATGCCGCCGGGGTCCGAGCCCGAACCCGGATGGGGCTCGGTCATGACGAAGGCCGAGCGCGCCCGGCCCTCGACGATCGGCCGCAACCAGCGATCTTTCTGCGCTTCGGTCGCGGCTTTGAGCAGAAGAATCATGTTGCCGTCGTCGGGCGCGGCGCAATTGAACACGGCGGGCCCGAAGATGGAGCGGTTCATTTCCTCGTAGGCCGCCGCCATGCCGACGGTCGAAAGCCCCTGCCCGCCCAGCGCCTTCGGCATTTGCGGCGCCCAGAGCCCGGCTTTTTTCGCATCATTGCGGAGCTTGGCGAGCGCGGTATCGGAAATATTCTCGTGCGCGTCCCACTGGCCGCGGTCGGCCTCGACGGGAAGGATTTTCTCCGCGACGAAGGCGCCGACGCGCTTCCGGAAATCCTCGATCTCGGGGGATAAGGAAAAGTCCATGACCGCGATCCTTTGCTGGACGTCAAACTCGCGGAAAGTTATCCGCGCGCCACTTAAACACTACCTTGCACCTACCTGGACACCACCTTGCACCAACCTTGACCCGGGTAAAACGAGCTTAAGGTATTGACAGAGCTTGAAATAGCACCCTCCAAAGCGTCAAGACACAGGATAATTATGGCAATCACGCCAAGGGTCAAACGCCCCCTCAGTGGATACGATCGCCTCGGGCCATGGCGAGATGGTGCGGCTGATGATGCGACCCGCTCACCATAAGCCCAATGAAGCCAAGCCCGCGGATACGCGCCGTCTCCGCGGGATCGCTAGACGTCACCGTCAATCGCACGCCGTCGGGGAGAGGCTCGGTCGCGGCGCGCCACTTCGGCAGGCCGTTCAATTCGCGCGCGTGGGCGGGAAGCATGCGTCGAATGGCTTCGAGCGTGCGCCCGCTGCCGGTCACGTCGATCCGGAGGCCGTTATCGAGCGCCCGGCCGACCGCGGTCGCCTTGAGCGTCACCTCGTTCATATCGATCAGGTGCTCGCGCAAGGCCGCCAAGTCGACCTTGGTCCAGTCGGTGCCGGGACCGGCCTCCAGGATACGAACGATCTCCTGAATGGCGCCGAAAGCGTCCTGACCCGGCATGGTCGGTATGACGGCTTCGTTGCCCCGCATGTGTCGATCATGGTCGAGGGGAGTTTTATCCTGGGCCTCGACCACGGAATTTCCGGCGAGAATGGCACCGGCTCCGACCGCAAGGACGACGAGCAGGCCGAACAAATAGCGATTTATTGACATAATAAGACTCCGGTTTGCAGCTTGGATTTCCGTTGAGTATTCCGCGAGCCATGGATGGCTCACCTTCGCTCAGACCACGGCGAACTGCCCCATCATCCCATGGTCCTCGTGCTCGAGAATGTGGCAATGGTACATGAACGGCATCCGGGGCGGGGCCGGACGATCGAAGCGGACAAGGATCTCCGCCCGCTCCTCGACCAGGACGACATCCTTCCATCCCGATTGCTCGGCGCCCGGTTTCCGCCCGTTGTTGCTCAGGATGCGGAAGTTCGCGCCATGGACATGAAACGGGTGCGCCATCCGGGCTGAAACGATTTCCCAGATTTCCGCCGTTCCGAGTTTGGTCGTGACGTCTATCCGGTGCATCGCGAACGGACGGCCGTTGATGCCCATCATTTGCCCCGGCCCGCCGGCGTGGTCGTGGTCGCCGCCGCGCGCCGAGGTCCTTTGCGAAACGCGCATTCCGCGCATTCCCGCCATGTTCATTCCCAACATCGGGTCGAGCTCGAAGGTTCGCCAAGCGACGGCCGACGCGATATCGGGAGACGCAAGCCGGATCAACTCGCGAGGGAGCCTGGTGACCGCGGCCGGCAACGCGGGATCGGGCCGGAACCGCATCAGGAGTTCCGTCGCCGCCCCGAAGCCTTCGCTCGGGCGCGCCGTCCGCATCGTCATGCCTGCACCGGCGCCATGATGCGCATCGGGCGCCGTGACCAGGTCGCCCGGCCGGCCGTCGGAGAAGTTCACGAGAATTTCGTATCGCTCGGCGGGAGCGATCACCAAATTGCTCGCTTCCACGGGCTCCGGAAGAAGGCCGGCGTCTCCGGCAATCACGAAGAAAGGCCGCCGGTCGGCGAAACGAAGATCGAAATTGCGGGCGTTCGCCGCGTTCAGCAGGCGCAACCGCACAAAGCCGGCGGGAACGTTCGCGACGGGCCCGATCGCGCCGTTGACCAACAGCGTGTCGCCCTGGAATCCGTGCATCATATCCATCATCGTCGGCGCGTAGACGGGCGCGCCGTCGGGCCCGAAACGCTTGTCCTGCAAAACGAGCGGAAGATCGTCGACGCCGTAGGTCTCGGGCAGGCCGCGGTCGCGGTCGCCGCCGTCGCTCACGATCATCATTCCGGCGAGCCCGCCATAGACCTGGCGTGCCGTGTTGCCGTGTGGATGCGGATGGAACCATGTCGTCGCCGCGGGCTGCTTGACGGCGATTTCCGGGGTCCAGACGGCGCCCGGGGCGATCGTGTTGTGGGGGCCGCCATCCACCTCGGAGGGAATCAACAGGCCGTGCCAGTGGAGCGTCGTCTCCTCGGCGAGATGGTTTTCCACCCGGAAGGGGATCGTATCCCCGCCGCGGACGCGCACGACCGGCCCG
>MIAC01000272.1:1263-7938 GCA_001830475.1 Rhodospirillales bacterium RIFCSPLOWO2_12_FULL_67_15 | reverse complement strand
GGCCCCGGCGCGTCGAGGCGGACCCACGCGATCACGGCGGCAAGCGCAAGGCCGAGCAGAAAAAGCGCGAGGACAGCGAAGGCAACGCGAAAAGGCCGGCCGGACACCGCCGCCCCGGCTAGTTCAACGCCTTGAAGACGAGGGAAGCGTTGGTGCCGCCGAAACCGAAGGAGTTGGAGAGCACCGCGCGGACTTTGCGCTCTTTCGGCCGGTGGGGCACGAGGTCGATGTCGCAGCTCTCGGAGGGGTTGTCCAAGTTGAGAGTCGGCGGCACGACGCCGTGATTGATGGCGAGGATCGAGTAGATCGCCTCGACCGCGCCCGCGGCGCCGAGCAGATGTCCAATCGAGGACTTGGTCGAGGACATGGAGAGCCTGTAGGCGGCGTCCCCGAATACCCGCTTGACCGCGTTCAGTTCGATTTCGTCGCCGAGCGGGGTCGAAGTGCCGTGGGCATTGACGTAGTCGATGTCCTCGGGGTTCATCTCGGCGCGCTTGAGCGCCATTTTCATGCACCGCTGCGCGCCGTCGCCGTCGGGCGCCGGGGCGGTGATGTGATGGGCGTCGCCCGAAAGGCCGTAACCGACGACCTCGGCGTAGATCTTCGCGTCGCGCCGCTTGGCGTGCTCGTATTCCTCCAGCACCACGATTCCGGCGCCGTCGCCCATGACGAAGCCGTCGCGGTCCTTGTCCCAGGGGCGGGAGGCCTTTTCCGGCGTGTCGTTGAATTTGGTCGCGAGCGCGCGCGCGGCGCAGAAGCCGGCGAGCCCAATGCGGCAGACCGCGGCCTCGGTCCCGCCCGCGACCATCACGTCGGCGTCGTCCCACATGATCAGCCGCGCGGCGTCGCCGATGGCGTGCGCGCCAGTCGAGCACGCGGTCACGACCGCATGGTTAGGCCCCTTGAAGCCGTGGCGGATGGAGACGTGCCCGGAAACGAGGTTGATCAGGCTCGCGGGAATGAAGAACGGGCTCACGCGCCGGGCTTGGCCCGCTTCGACGACGGCCGCGGTGCGCGCGATCTCCGGCAGGCCGCCGATGCCGGAGCCGATCATGACTCCGGTCCGGCAGCGATCCTCGTCGTTGTCCGGCTTCCAGCCTGAATCCTCGATCGCCTGTCGCGCGGCGGCGAGTCCAAAAATAATGAAATCGTCCATCCGGCGCTGGTCTTTCGGGGTGATCCAGTCGTCGGGATTGAAAAGCCCCGAAGCGGTTTCCCCGCGCGGCACCTGGCCGGCGATCTTGGCGGAAAGGTCGGAGGTGTCGAAGGACTGGATCGAGCGGATGCCGGACTGGCCCGCGAGCAGGCCGTCCCAATTCGTCCTGACGCCGACGCCGAGCGGGGAAACGATCCCGAGCCCGGTGACGACGACGCGTCTCATGGAATCAAGCGCGCGGCCCATCGGGATCTACAAAACCTGGATTGGAGCGGAATAAACCCGACCCGCTCACTTTTTCGACTGGGACTGGATGAAGCCGATGGCGTCCTTGATGGTCTGGATCTTCTCCGCGGCGTCATCGGGAATTTCGATGCCGAATTCCTCCTCGAACGCCATGACCAACTCGACGGTATCGAGGCTGTCGGCACCCAGGTCCTCGATGAAATGGGCCCCTTCCACCACCTTCGAGGCCTCGACCCCCAGGTGTTCGACAACGATTTTTTTCACGCGTTCGGCAACGTCGCTCATGATTCATGACCTCGAATTCGTTGATGGCCGTCGGCTCCGGAAAGCGCCTCGAAAAGCCCGTGACTTTAGCCGCGGCGGGCGGTTTCCTAACACAATTTACCCGCCTTGGCTAGGAAACAGAAGGCTAAAAAACGGGCCCCGCGGCCCTCAAATCATGGCCATGCCGCCGTTGACGTGGAGCGTCTGGCCGGTGACGTAGGCCGCTTCCTCGCTCGCGAGGTAAACCGCGGCGGCGGCGACATCGGCGGCGACGCCCAGCCGACCGGCGGGAATGATCTCGACGAGCTTCTGTCGGCGCTCCTCGGGCAGATGCTCGGTCATGGCGGTGACGATGAACCCGGGCGCGATGCAGTTGACCGTGATATTGCGCGAGGCGACCTCTTGGGCGAGCGCCTTCGACATCCCGACCAGGCCGGCCTTGGAGGCGGCATAGTTGGCTTGGCCCGGATTGCCGGTCGCGCCGACGACCGAGGCGATGGAGACGATCCGCCCCCACCGCTTCTTCATCATGCCGCGAAGGCAGGCGCGGCTCAGGCGAAATGCGGCGGTCAAGTTGACGTCGAGGACTTTCTGCCAATCCTCGTCCTTCATCCTGACCGCGAGATTGTCGCGGGTGAGGCCGGCATTGTTGATCAGGATATCCACGCCTCCCAGCGCCGCTTCCGCCGCCCTGACAAGCGCGTCGGCGGCGGCGGGGTCGGACAGATCGGCGGGCAGCACGTACGCGCGCTCCTTGAGTTCGGCGGCGAGCGCCTCGAGCGCATCCACGCGGGTGCCCGAGAGGCCGACGGCCGCGCCTTGCGCGTGAAGGGCGCGCGCGATCGCGCCGCCGATGCCCCCGGAGGCCCCCGTCACCAGCGCGCGCTTGCCCTGAAGATCGAACATCGAAAAACTCCGTTCCCGTCCGGGCCTAATATACTACAGCGTCCTGAGAAACGCCTCGACCTCGGCCGGGGCGCCGACGCCGGAGGCGGAAATTTCGGGGGCGATGCGCTTGCAGAGACCGGCGAGCACCTTGCCGGCGCCAAGTTCCACCGCCTGGGCGACGCCTTGTTCCCGCAAAAACTCGACGCTCTCGCGCCAGCGGACCATCCCGGTCACCTGTTCGGCGAGCCGGAGTCGGATCTCCCCGATCTCGCTCGCGGGCCGGGCGGTGACGTTGGCGACGACGGGCACGGCGGGCGCGTGCATGCGGACCTCGGCCAGCGCCTTGACCATGACTTCCGCCGCTGGCGCCATCAGGGAACAATGGAACGGCGCGCTCACCGGCAACAGCAGCGCGCGCTTCGCGCCCTTGGTCTTGGCGATCGCGACCGCGCGCTCGACTGCGGTTTTGTGGCCGCTCACCACCACCTGGCCCGGTGCGTTGTCGTTGGCGGCGTCGCAAACCTCGCCTTGCGCGGCCTCGGCGGCGGCGGCGCGGGCGGCCGCGAGATCGAGCCCGAGCAGCGCCGCCATCGCGCCGACGCCGACCGGAACCGCGTCTTGCATGGCGCGGCCGCGGGTCTTGAGCAGCCGGGCCGCGTCCGCGAGCGCGAAGGTGCCGGCGGCGGCGAGCGCGGAATATTCGCCGAGACTGTGCCCGGCGACGAACGCCGCCTGGCGGGCGAGATCGAGCCCGCCCTCATGCTCCAGCGTGCGCACGACCGCGAGGCTCACCGCCATCAGGGCGGGCTGGGCGTTTTCGGTGAGCGTGAGTTCGGCCTCGGGCCCCTCAAACATGAGGCGGCTGAGGTTTTGCTTGAGGGCCTCGTCCACCTCCTCGAACACCCGGCGGGCGGGGGCGAAGGCGGCGGCCAATTCGCGGCCCATGCCGACCGCTTGGGAGCCCTGGCCCGGAAAGAGGAATGCGCGTGTCATGGTCGGTGATTTTCCAGGCTTTACGGGGCGGAGTGATAGCGGCCTCCTGCCCTTGTCTCAAGGGTTTCTTCGTGTATAGTGCGCGCCCTCTTACGCTTAACCTCCTTGCCGGCCTTAGGCTCGTGGCCGGCTATGCCCGCGCAACGACGCGGCCTTTCCCCGGATCCGATCCCGGGAAAGCCGAAGCGGGATGAGACAATCCGAAAGGGGACCGAAACTTTGACTTATTACGAAAACGTCTTCATCGCCCGCCAGGATATCTCCCAGCCTCAGGCCGAGGCCTTGGGCGAAGCCTTCGCCAAGGTCGTCACCGACCTCGGCGGCAAGGTGACCAAGCGCGAATACTGGGGCCTGCGCAATCTCGCCTTTCGCATCAAGAAGAACCGCAAGGGACACTACCTGCTGCTCAACATCGACGGGCCGGCGGCGGCCGTGCACGAGATGGAGCGGCAGATGCGCATCAACGAGGACGTCGTCCGCTATCTGACCGTCCGGGTCGACGAGCTAGAGGAAGGTCCCTCGGCCATGATGCGCGCCCGCGACCAGCGCGACGAACGCCCGGAACGCGGCGAACGCTTCGGCGGACGTTTCGGCGGCGAGCGCGAACGCGGCGATCGCGACCGGCCGCGCCGCCCCCGCGGCGACGAAGGCGGCGCGGGCAAAGACGCCGGTGTCGGCAACGGAGGCGACCTATGAACGGCGCACGCAAGCCCAGCGGGCGCGGCGGCGCTTTCTTCCGCCGGCGCAAGAGCTGCCCATTCACCGGCGACAAGGCTCCGAAGATCGACTACAAGGACGTGCGGCTTCTAATGCGCTTCATTTCCGAGCGCGGCAAGATCGTGCCGAGCCGCATCACGGCCGTTTCCGCCAAAAAGCAACGGAAACTCGCCACCGCCATCAAACGGGCCCGATTCATGGCGCTGATTCCGTACGCGGTGCGCTAGCACCGAATAACTCGGCCGCCATGGCCGGGCCACGATGACCAAGCCGTCATGACCAGAGACTTGCTTTTTGCCGTGGCCGCCGGCGTGGCAAGCGCCCTCGCCGGCCTCGCGTTTCTTGCCCGCGCGCCGGGCGCCATACTTTTGATTTATCTCGGTCCGCTGCCGCTGATGCTGGTGGGCCTGGGGCTGGGCCTGCGCGCCGCTTTCACCGCCGCTGGGGTGGGCGCGCTGGTTTCGGGTCTTCTCGCCGGGGCGCCCGCCGCGCTCCTGTATGCGCTCGGGCACGCGCTTCCTTCGCTGATCGTCGTTTGGCTCGGGCTTGGAAAACGCGCGGGCGTGGATATTCTGGTCGGCGGACCGACGGAGGACGATGCGAAGAACGGTCCGGCCGAAAGTCCGATACCGGGGTCGACCGAGTGGTACCCGCACGGGCACATTGTCGCCTGGCTCGCGGCTCTGGCGGCGGCGATGGTTGCGTTCGCCGCGCTCTGGTTTACCTCGGACGAGGGCTTCCGCGCCACCGTCGCCGAACACATCGAAAAAGGCCTCGCCGCCCTGGTCCCCATGCTCGGCGGGACCGACCGAGTGCAGATCATCGCCACCATGGTCGGCCTTTTTCCCGGCTGGATCGGAGTTTCGTGGGTGGCGATGGGCGTGGTTAACGCGATTGCCGCCGAGGCCATCCTCACCCGGGCCGGGCGGGCGCTCCGGCCGAAACCGGCCTGGGCGGACTTGACGCTCCCGGACTGGCTCTCCTGGGCCTTGGTCGGTGCGGCTTTGTTGGCGTTGATCGGGCCGGGGGATGTGGGGTATACGGGGCGCAATCTCGCGCTGGCGCTGGCGCTCCCGCATTTCCTCCTCGGGCTTGCGGTCGTGCACGGACTGGTGCGCCGAACGCCGCAGCCGAGGGCGCTTCTCGTCGGCTTTTACGTCGTCCTGTTCGTTTCCGCTTGGGCGCTTCTGGCCGTGGCGGCGGTGGGCGTGTTGGAACACTGGATCGGGATCAGAAACAGGATTCCCGGCGGTCCCCGGCCCGGATCCAACGCGCCCTAGGGCTTGAGCGAAGTCATTACAAGGAGAACGTGCGATGGAAGTCATTCTGCTGGAACGCGTCGCCAAGCTCGGCCAGATGGGCGAGGTGGTGAAGGTCAAGCCCGGTTATGCGCGCAATTATCTGCTGCCGCGCAAGAAGGCGCTCCGGGCGACCGAGGAGAACAAGAAGCTGTTCGAGTCCCGTCGCGCCCAGCTCGAGACCCAGAACATCGCGCGCAAGACGGAGGCCGACCGGATCGCCGGCAAGATGCGGGGGCTCGCCGTCGTCCTCATCCGCCAGGCGGGCGAAGCCGGTCAGCTTTACGGCTCGGTCAACGCCCGCGACATCGCCGTCGCCATCAAGGACGCCGGCATCGCCGTCGAGCGCCAGCAGGTGGAACTCAACATCCCGATCAAGACGCTCGGTCTGATCCAGGTTCCGGTTCATCTTCATCCCGAAGTCGCGGTGACCGTCACGGTCAACGTCGCCCGCTCGGCCGAGGAAGCGCAAATCCAGGCCAGGACCGGCGCCGCCGTCGTCCACGGCGAACAGGCGAAGAGCGAAGAGCAAGCGCGCGAGGAAGCGCGCATTCGGGCCGAAGCGTTGTTCGAGGAAGGCGCCGGCCCGCGCGCGGAAGGCGAAGCGAAAGACGAGGCCGAACCGGCCGCGGCGGCCGCGCCCGAGGCCGAGGCCGAGACCAAACCCAAAACGAAAAAGGCCGGGAAGAAGGAATAACTCTTCCTCGGCGCCCGGCGGCGGGAGAGGATTGCCGTTTTATGCTTACCGTTATTTAGGTTATAATACCGGTGGATCCGCCCCCCTCGTTACCGGTTGGGGTATCGAACGACATTAAAACACCTTCGCGATCAAGAACGTCCGTGGCACCCGTGGAGGTTCCATGTTCTTGTTGTCGAAGCTGCTTGCGCATTTGATCCGCATCGGATCGCTGACATTGACCGACGCGAAAGGACGGCGTTACGTCTTCGCCGGGGCTCCCGGGCCTTCGCTCGCCATCCGCCTTTGGGACCCCGCCCTGCCCCGCCGGCTGTTCCTGAACCCGAGCCTCGCGCTCGGCGAGGCCTACACCGACGGCACTCTTACGGTCGAGAACGGCGGCGATCTCTACGATCTGCTCGATCTTCTCACCCTCA
>MIAC01000272.1:0-1201 GCA_001830475.1 Rhodospirillales bacterium RIFCSPLOWO2_12_FULL_67_15 | reverse complement strand
GACCAGTTCAACCCGATCCCGCGCGCGCGGACCAACGTCGCCCATCATTACGATCTGTCCGGAGAGTTATACGGCCTCTTCCTCGATTCCGACCGGCAGTATAGCTCCGCCTATTTCCGCACCGGTTCGGAAGACCTGGACACCGCCCAGCTCGACAAGAAGCGCCATATCGCCGCCAAGCTCCTGCTCAAGCCGGGCGCGAAGGTCCTCGACATCGGCTCGGGCTGGGGCGGGCTCGCGCTTCATCTCGCCCGCGAGTACGACGTCGAGGTGACCGGACTCACTCTTTCGTCCGAGCAGTTGGCCTATGCCGAGGCCCGCGCCGCGCGCGAGGGTCTCGCCGGCCGGGTCCGGTTCGCCTTGCGCGACTACCGCGACGAGACCGGCACCTACGATCGGATCGTTTCGGTGGGGATGTTCGAGCACGTCGGCGTCAACTACTTCCGCCGCTTCTTCGCCCAGGTGCGCGACCGGCTTACGCCCGACGGAATCGCCCTTCTCCACACCATCGGCCGCACCCAGATTCCGAGACGGACCGATCCCTGGATTCGCAAGTATATCTTCCCGGGCGGCTACATCCCGGCCTTATCCGAGGTTTCCCGCGCCATCGAATACGAGCGGCTCGAGACCACCGATATCGAAATCCTGCGGCTCCATTACGCCGAGACGCTCCGGCACTGGCGCCGGCGTTTCCTCGCCAACCGCGACCGGGTTAAGGCCCTCTATGACGAACGCTTCTGCCGGATGTGGGAATTTTATCTCGCCATCAGCGAAGCCTCCTTCCGTCATCTCGATTCCGTCGTCTTCCAGCTCCAGATGGCCAAGCGCCGGGACGCGGTGCCCTTGGTGCGCGACTACCTGTTCCGGCCCGATTCGGGCCGCGAGGGTCCAAGACTTCGCGTCGTGCCCGGCCGGAGCGATCCGCGCGCGGCCTGAGGCCCAGGCCGGGCGCGACTTTTTCGCGCTTCCGAGTCAAGCCTGTTTTTTGCCTCCTGTCCCCGTTATACACCTAACTAACAGACTCGGACGCATTGAGATCAAAGCGCTCGCGGGTGTCTATTCGCCGCCATGCCGATTGCCCTCACCGCCGCCCTTCCGGCGCTCCGCGACGATTCCCTCGAGCGCGCGCGCCGTCAACCGCCCCATAACGTCGCGGCGGAAAAAGCGCTGCTCGGCGCGATCTTTCTCAACAACCGCGCCT
>MIAC01000271.1:2242-3259 GCA_001830475.1 Rhodospirillales bacterium RIFCSPLOWO2_12_FULL_67_15 | reverse complement strand
CGACGGGGCGGCGGAAGATGCCGGCTCATCGTCGGGATTGAAGAGCGCGTTGATTTCCTCCTGACGCATCTCCGCGGTCGCCGGGATCGCCGGCGCCGCCGGCTTCTCCTCCAGGCCGCGCTTGTCCGGGCCGAGGAAGAGCTTCTCCTTGCGGCGGCGGTCGGGGCCGAAGAACTCGCCGATGCGCACGAACCGGCGCGGCCGTTCGATCACCGCCTGAATCCGGTCGAGCAGCGCCTTCGCCGACACCGGCTTGATGACGTACTCGTTGACCCCCCCATCCCGCGCCCCGAAGACGTGCCAGCGGTCGGCGTAGCCGGTGACCATGATGATCGGCAGATACGGATTCGGACACGCGGGATCGTGGCGCACGCGGCGCAGGAAACGGAGGCCGTCGACCGGGGTCATTTCCCAATCGAGCAGGACGATATCGGGCATTTCCTTCTTGATTTCCCGCCAGGCTTCCTCGCCGTCCTTGGCGACGGCGACGTTGGTCGCGCCGAGATACTTGAGGAGCTCCATGACGATGCGGCGGGCGAAGGCATTATCCTCCACCACCAGGATGCGAACGCTTTCGAGATAGCCCCCTGTCGTCATGGCGAGGAAAATTCCTTTGCGTTCGTTCCCGCGAACCCGACGCGATGTTCGACCGGGCCTCGCCCCGCTCGGGATGGGAGCGAAACACCGCCCGCGTCCATTAGTTTGCCACATTAGCTTGTCACAGGCAGGCGCAAAATTGTAGGTTCCCGCGGCGCGCGTCGACCGCGCCTTGCAAGGAGTCCGGTTCATGTCGAGTCCCATTCGCCCCCGCCGCAGCGTCCTTTACATGCCCGGTTCGAACGCCCGCGCGCTGGACAAAGGCCGCGGGATTCCCGCCGACGGCCTGATCCTCGATTTGGAGGATGCGGTCGCCCCCGAGGCCAAGGAAACCGCGCGCGGGCAAATTCGCGCCGCCCTGAAAGCCGGCGGCTACGGCCGGCGCGAGATCGTCGTCCGGGTCAACGGCCTCGCCACCCC
>MIAC01000271.1:462-2124 GCA_001830475.1 Rhodospirillales bacterium RIFCSPLOWO2_12_FULL_67_15 | reverse complement strand
GCCCCCGCCGATCTTCCCGTCTGGTGCATGATCGAAACCCCGCTCGGCGTCCTCAACGCCAAGGAGATCGCCTTTGCCGGCCCCCGGGTCGGCTGCCTGGTGATGGGCACCTCGGACCTCGCCAAGGATTTGAACGCCGCCCACACCCGCGAGCGGCTGCCGATGCTGACCTCGCTCGGGCTCTGCGTGCTGGCGGCGCGCGCCGCCGGCATCGCCATCCTCGACGGGGTGCACCTCGACCTCGACGACGACGAGGGATTCAAGTTCTCCTGCCGCCAGGGCCGCGAGCTCGGCTTCGACGGCAAGACCTTGATCCACCCCAAGACGGTGGACGCCGCCAACGCGATTTTCGCCCCGAGCGAAGCCGAGATCGCACTCGCGCAAAAGATCATCGCCGCCCACGCCGAGGCCGAGAAAGCCGGCCAAGGCGTGGTGGTGGTCGACGGCCGCCTGGTCGAGAGCCTGCACGTCGCCCAGGCGAAGCGCCAAGTCGCGCTCGCCGACGCCATCGCCGCCCTGGCCAAGGGCTGATCCGGGTGGGCATGGCGCGAACCGGCACGGGCCGCTTCTTCGAGGATTTCCGCCTCGGCGAGGAGCTTCGTCATGCGCCGCCGCGCACGGTGACCGAGGCCGACGCCGCGCTGTACGCGGCCCTTTACGGCTCCCGCTTTCCGCTCCAGGACGCGCGCACCTTCGCCCGCCGGCTCGGCCTGGACGCGACCCCGCTCGACGACCTGCTCGTCTTCCATGTCGTTTTCGGCCAGTCGGTTGCCGACGTCTCCCGCAACGCCGTCGCCAATCTCGGCTACGCCGAGGGCGTGTTCGGCGCGCCGGCTTTTCCCGGCGATACGCTGTCCGCCAAGTCCACGATCATCGGCCTCAAGGAAAACTCGAATCGCAAGACCGGCGTCGTCTGGGTCAGAACCATGGGCACGAACCAGCACGGGCGCGCGGTCGTCGAATACGTGCGCTGGGTCATGGTCAAGAAACGGGACGAAAACGCGCCCGCGCCGACACCGGTCGTGCCCGGGCTCGCGCCCTTCGTGCCGGCGGAACGGCTGGCGCCGCCCGACGGGCTCGCGATCGAAGGGTACGACCTGGCGGCGAGCGGCGATTCCCGCCTGTGGGAGGACTACGCGCCAGGCGAACGCCTCGATCACGTCGACGGCATGACGATCGAGGAGGCCGAGCACATGCTGGCGACGCGGCTTTATCGCAACACCGCGCAGGTCCATTTCAACCTGCATGCGGAAAAAGACGGGCGTTTCGGCCGGCGCATCGTTTACGGCGGCCATGTCATCAGCCTCGCCCGCGCGCTCAGCTTCAACGGGCTCGCCAACGCATGGCGCATCGCCGCCATCAATGGCGGAGCGCACGTGGCGCCCTGCTTCGCCGGCGACACCCTCTACGCCTGGACCGAAGTGCTGGAGAAAATCGCCCTCCCCGGCCGCCTCGGCCTGGGCGCGCTCCGGCTGCGCACCACGGTACTCAAGGATCGCGCCGCGACCGACTTCCCCGGCCGCGTGGGGGATGGCTACCATCCCGCCGTCGTCCTCGATTTCGACTACACCGTGTTAATACCCAGCCGTTAAACCACAAAATATGGTTGTTTGCGAGAATCCCGTCTGCTAAATAAATGGAGGTGTCAGGTGCGCGGACCCT
>MIAC01000271.1:0-317 GCA_001830475.1 Rhodospirillales bacterium RIFCSPLOWO2_12_FULL_67_15 | reverse complement strand
CAGAGAACGGCCCCGGGAAGGAGCATGATTCGCGACTGGGTTCGGGCCGGGGGATTCCGTCGCCGGCATCCCCCTGCCCTTGGCCCTGCGGGCGAGCGCCCGGTCCGGTTCCGCCTCTCGGGGCCCCGAAGGGCCCGGATACGCTTTGCCGGAAGCCGCCCCTAGGATCCGAGCGCGAGGCCCGGGTCCGCAGGAGACGGGATCCGTCGCCGGATTCCGTCAGGACACCCTTGATGCCACCGGAAATGATGTGAGGGGGCCGCCCAGGCGGCAATCGGAATCGGGACCTTGGCGCGATTATTCTGTTGATAAAATCC
>MIAC01000270.1 GCA_001830475.1 Rhodospirillales bacterium RIFCSPLOWO2_12_FULL_67_15 | reverse complement strand
ATCTGCCACCGTGTATGGGCCGCCGGAGTACTTGCCCTATCGCGAAGATCACCCGCTGCGGCCCGAGAGCCCGTACGGCCGCACCAAGCTCGCGATCGAGCAGCTGCTCGATGACGCGGCGGGGTCAGACGCGGCGGGGTCAGGTCTTGCCTTCACGCATGCGAGCCTCCGGTACTTCAACCCCATCGGCGCGCATCGTTCGGGGCGTATCGGCGAGGATCCCAAGGGAGTCCCGGACAATCTTTCTCCCTATGTCACGCAGGTTGCAATCGGCCGACTGCCGAAACTGCGCGTCTTCGGCAACGATTACCCGACGCCCGACGGCACCGGCGTGCGCGACTACATTCATGTGATGGATCTCGCCGCGGGGCATGTCGCCGCGCTGCGATACCTCGACGAGCGCTCGCGCTCGATCGTCGTCAACCTCGGCACCGGCAAAGGACATTCCGTACTGCAGGTGGTAAAGACATTCGAGCAGGTAAGCGGCATCACCGTGCCCTACGAATGCGTTCCCAGGCGGCCCGGCGACATCGCAGCCTTTTGGGCCGACCCCTCCCTCGCCGCGCGCGAACTCGGCTGGCACGCCCGCCTGGGCCTGGAAGACATGTGCCGCGATGCCTGGCGCTGGCAATCGCAGAACCCCGATGGCTATCCTTCGGGGTCAAAGCCCGATTTATAATTTCCTCAGGAGGAAACCATGACAAAAACGCTCGCCATCGCGGTGGCCGCCGCACTGATCTTTCCGGCCGCCGCCGAAGCCCAGACCGAACTGAAGTTCTCGACCTTCGTGCCGCCAACCCATGGTTTCGTGGTGAACGTCCTCGAGCCGCTCGGCAAGGAGATCGAAAAACGCACCGGCGGCAAGACGACGGTGCGCGTGTTCGCCGGCAATTCGCCCTTCGGCAAGACCGAGAACCAGGCCGACCAGGTGCGCCAGGGCGTGGTCGACGTCGCCTGGGGGCTGAACGGCATTCCGCGCGGGCGTTTCCTCCGCTCGTCGATCATGGAATTTCCGTTCGTCGCCGAGTCGGCCGATTCCGCCTCGAAGACCCTGTGGTCGATGCTGCCGGGAATGCTCGCCGAGGACTACAAGGGCTTCAAGGTGCTGGCGCTGCATTGCCACAACCCGGGACTCTTTCACACGCGCGACAAGAAAATCGAGAAACTCGAGGACGTGAAGGGCCTGCGCATGCGCGCGCCCAACCCGTCGACCCAGGCGCTGCTGCAATACCTCGGCGCGACGCCGGTAGGCATGCCGCCGACGCAGGTGTACGAGAACATCGAGAAAGGCGTGATCGACGGCGCCGTGTTTCCGTGGGACGCGATCAAGGGCTTCCGGCTCGAGGCCATCCTCAAGAACCACTTCGATGCGCGCGTCTACACCACGTGCTTCCACGTCGTGATGAGCGAAACCCGCTACGCCGCGCTGCCGGCCGAGGTGCGCCGGGCGATCGACGAAACCACCGGCCCCGTGCTGGTGAACCAGTTCGGGCTCTGGTGGGCGAAGTGGGACCAGGCGGGGCTCGATGCGGTCAAAGCGCGCGGCAACGTCATCGTGCCGGTGTCGAACGAGCAGCGCGAGGCGTGGCGCGTGCAGTTGAAGCCGGTCATCGAATCGCAGCTCGCCGAGCTGGAGAAAGCGGGCATCGGCAATGCGCGCGCGATCTACGACGAGATGCTCAAGCGCGTCGCCCGTTACGCCAAGAAATAGATTGGCGTCCAAGCCCGATTTCGCCGAGCGCGTCGCGATCCGGTTCGCGGCCGCGGGCGTCGGCGCGCTGATGCTTGCGGTCGTCGTCGTGATGGCGGACGTCGTGACGCGCAAGAGCCTGGGCTTTTCGATCCGCGGCACGATCGACCTGACGCAGCTCGCGCAGATGGCGTGCGCGTTTCTCGCCCTGCCCTACGTGTTCCTGCGCGAATCGAACATCAGCGTCGCGGCTTTCGCGGACCGCCTGCCGCGCGGTTTGCAGCGCGTGGTGCGCCTGATCGCCGCCGCCATCACGCTCGCGCTGATGCTCGCCATCACGTGGTATTCGTTTCTGCAGGCCGGCATCCAGATCGGGCAGGGCGACAAGTCGGTCACGCTCGGCATCCCGATCCTCGCCTACTGGCTGCCCACGCTCGCCGGCATGGCGCTCTCCTGCGTCGCCGTAGCGGTGGTGATCAGGAAAATGGGGTCAGAGTAAACCTGCGCCGCCCCCATTTCTTACTCTGACCTCAATTTGTCCTTGAATTTCAGATGAGTAGCGCGGCGATCGGCGCGCTCGGATTTGCCGCCGTGCTGGTGCTGATCGCGCTGCGCGTGCCGGTGGCGATCGCGATGGGAGTCGTCGGCGCCCTCGGCTACGGGGCGGTGAACGGTTGGTCGAGCCTGCCGTTCGTGCTCGGGCGCGCGCCGTTCGAGTCGGTGTTCCCGGTGAGCCTGTCGGTGTTGCCGCTGTTCATCATGATGGGGATCTTCTCGGCGCACGGCGGACTGTCGAAGAGTCTTTACACCACGGTTGCCGCGTTCGTGGGCCACCTGCGCGGGGGCCTCGCGCTCGCCACGATCGGCGCCTGCGCCCTTTTCGGCGCGGTGTGCGGCTCGGCGATCGCCACCGCGGCCACCATGGGACGCGTCGCGATGCCGGAGATGCGCCGTCACCATTACGACGACCGGCTCGCCTCGGCTTCGATCGCCGCGGGCGGCACGCTCGGCGTGATGATCCCGCCTTCGATCCTCTTCGTCATCTACGGCCTGATGACCGAGCAGTCGATCGGCAAGCTCCTCGCCGCCGGCGTGCTGCCCGGCCTCCTCGGCACCGCGCTCTACATGCTCGCCGTGTCCTGGGCCACCGCGCGCGACCCGAAACTCGGACCCGCCGCGCCGCGCGTGCCCTGGCGCGAGCGCCTCGCCGCGCTGAAGAACGTCTGGAGCGTGGCGCTGCTTTTCGGCGCCGTGCTCGGCGGCATGTACTTCGGCTGGTTCTCGCCCACCGAGGCCGCCGCAGTAGGCGCCTTCGGCGCCATTGTCCTCGCCTGGCTCTCGGGCAAGCTCTCGCGCGCGGGCTTCTCCGACGCGGTCAAGGAAACCGCCGCCACCACCGGCATGATCTTCATGATCCTGATCGGCGCCGGGATCTTCAATTACTTCATCGATTCCACGGGCCTCACCGACGCGATGATCGCGTGGGTGCGCGAGCTCGGCTGGAACCGCTGGGCGGTGATGTTCGCGCTCATGGTGATGTACATCATCCTCGGCGCGCTGATGGACGAGCTGGCGA
>MIAC01000269.1:1860-2888 GCA_001830475.1 Rhodospirillales bacterium RIFCSPLOWO2_12_FULL_67_15 | reverse complement strand
CATTGCCGACCTTGAGCCCCCTCTCGGTTCGAATACGATCGGGGTCTCGTTGCCGATTTCCTTGAACGCGGTGGACCGCATGTACAATAGTACCCGGGCCGCAACCGCGGCAACGAGCGCGAAATGAGCAAACAAGGCGCGACCAAGAAGGATTTCGACGTCGTCGTGGTCGGCGGGGGCAACGCCGCGCTATGCGCGGCGCTGGCCGCGCGCGAGACCGGCGCTTCGGTCTGCGTGCTGGAGCGCGCCCCGATCGAGGAAAGCGGCGGCAACAGCCGCTTCACCGCCGGCGCGATCCGCTTCGCCTACCGCGGCCTCGACGATCTCAAGCAAGTGATGCCCGATCTCACCGAAGCCGAGATCGCGACGACCGATTTCGGCGCCTACACCGAAGACGATTTCTTCGAGGACATGTTCCGGGTGACCCAGTACCGGGCCGACCCGGATCACGTCGAAACCCTGGTGCGGCGGAGCTTCGACACGATTCTATGGATGCACGAAAAAGGCGTGCGTTTTGTTCCGATTTATGGGCGTCAGGCGTTCAAGGTCGAGGGGCGGTTCAAGTTCTGGGGCGGGCTCACGGTCGAAGCCTGGAGCGGCGGGCCGGGGCTGGTGGACCGGTTGAGCGAAATCTGCCGAGGCGCCGGCATCGAGATCCGCTATCGCGCTCGGGTAATCGAATTGATCGCCCCGGGCGGCGCGGTCGAGGGCGTCAAGGTGCGCTCCGACAGGCGGGACGAGGAATTGAGCGCGGGCGCGGTCGTGCTCGCCTCGGGCGGGTTCGAGAGCAGCGCCGAGATGCGCGCGCGCTACCTGGGGCCGGGGTGGGAGCTCGCCAAGGTGCGGGGCACGCGCTTCAACACCGGCGACGGCCACAAGATGGCGCTCGCGCTCGGCGCGTCCTCGGCCGGCAACTGGTCGGGCTGCCACGCGGTCGGCTGGGACCTGAACGCGCCCGAGTTCGGCGAGCTCGCGGTCGGCGACGGCTTTCAGAAACACAGCTATCCGTTCGGGATCATGGTCAACGC
>MIAC01000269.1:0-1403 GCA_001830475.1 Rhodospirillales bacterium RIFCSPLOWO2_12_FULL_67_15 | reverse complement strand
CCGATTCCGGACCTTTACGCCGCGGGCGAGATCGTCGGCGGCCTCTTCTATTTCAACTATCCGGGCGGCACCGGGCTGATGTCGGGCGCGGTGTTCGGCCGGATCGCCGGACGCTCGGCCGGCACGACCGCGCGCGGAAAATAACAAACGCCTACCTGGTCGCGGCAGGGCCGCCCGTGTTCGCCGAGAACGGCGCGCTCGAGGCGATCAATCCGCGCGGGTCCTTCGCGCTCGCCTTGGCGACGCAATTGAGCAACCCCAAGGCGGTGCTGATCTACATCGCCATTTTCGCCGCGTTCATGCCCCAAGCCATGCCGGCGCGGGGCTTCGCGATTTTGCTGCCGCTGATCTTAATGGTCGAGTTCGGCTGGTACGCCATCGTCGCGCTAGCGTTTTCAACCGCGCGGCCGCGCGCGGCGTACCTGGGCGCCAAGGGCTGGATCGACCGCGCCGCCGGCGCCATCATCGGCGCGCTGGGCGCGAAGCTGATCCTCGATGCCGGCCGCGGCGGCTAGACCGATTTTCCCGATTGCTAAGACGGACGGCCCTCGTTTAATCTGTTTCCGGGGAGAATGTCCGTGCCCAAGTTATTTTGCTTCCTGCTTGTCTTGATCGTAGCGTCGGCAACGACGCAATTCGCGCACGCGGCGGACCCGGCACTTCTCAGGGCCAACGGCCAAACCGTATATATTCCAGTCTATTCTCACGTTCATCACGGCAATCTGGATTCTCGGGGCGTTCCCTCGCGGCTTCTGCTCTCCTCGATGCTCAGTTTTCGCAATACCGACCCCGAAGCGGAGTTAACCCTCGTTTCCGTCGATTACTTCGATACAAACGGAAAGTTGATTCGGCGCTATCTGGCTCAACCCCGTCGGGTGGGGCCATTGGCCTCGGCCGACTCTTTCGTCGAACACCGCGATGTCGCCGGCGGACAAGGGGCAAGCTTCATCGTCACTTGGCGCTCCGAACGCCCGATCAATCCGCCCTTAGCCGAAACCGTGAATACCTATGCCTTCGGGACGCAGTACATGGTTTTCACCGCTCGCGGCCGGACGCTTGAAACCGATTCGACCAAATGAGACGAACTGTTCAAATCGGTTCGTTGGCCCGCCTATAAACGGAGGTAGTCGGGGAACTGATCGAACGCAATCTCACTGTCCGCCTCACCGTCATCGATGGCAGGAAGGTCAAGGCCGAACTGCGAGAGATAGACAAGAAGAGCGAGCGGGCATTCAATGACCGTTTCGGACGGAGATCGAGCAAACGCCTTTGTTGGCTACGGAGATGTCGACTCAGGTGGCCCTGATGTCTGTTGCTTCTGGTCTTTTGGAAAGGCGACCTCGATCATGCCGAGGGCGATCTCGCGTTCGCCCATGACGATCGAGTCGGCCCCCATCTGCCGG
>MIAC01000268.1:23122-25697 GCA_001830475.1 Rhodospirillales bacterium RIFCSPLOWO2_12_FULL_67_15 | reverse complement strand
GGGGAGATTCTTCGGCCGGGGCCTCCTCCGCGCTTTCGGGCGCGATCACGTACTGTTGGGCTCCGAGGATTTCGTCCTCGGCGCGGTCCTTGTAGCGGTCGTTGAGGCGGCGCTTGTAGCGGCGCAATTGCTTGTCGATGCGCGCGAGCGCGACGTCGAAGGCGGCGTAGGCATCGCCGGCCTCGGCGCTGCCCTGGACGACCAAGCCCCGCCGGGCATGGACCGCGATGTCGGTGCGGAAGCCGTGTGCGGCGCGGCTGAAGGTGGTGTGCGCGTTAATCGCTCGGCTGAAATACTTCGCGACATGGGCCTTGAGGGCGGATTCGACATGACCGCGCAAGGCCTCGCCGACATCCATCTGCTTGCCGTGGATCAGGACTTCCATGGGATCGTGGTCTTGCCCTTGGTGCTCTACTAAATCTGATTTGGTCCGGTTGGCGGGCCGAAGCAATGGGGCGGAGAAGGGGGTCGAGGGCGGGCCGGCGGGATGTCCATCCGAAAGGGCGAGCCCGCGAAGGCGGGGAAGGTAGGTCCGCCCTGGCCCCGGTGTCAATAGCCGCGGGAGGTGCCACAACCCGCTTGACCTACAGGTAGTTATCGCGCGGCGCCGGCGGTTGATTGATGGGTGGCTTTCAGGTGTGGCGGGGCACTCGCAAACCCGGTGGCGACAGCCGCCAAAACAATAGACCGGGCGCGGTCCTCGCCGCCGGTTTTTTCTAAAATGGGGCGCGGGCGCGCCCGGGGCGACCGGGCCAGGCGGAATTCTTTTCCCGCCGGCGCTGGACCGACGACGCGATGCCGAGCCCCTCGCGATATTTGGCGACGGTCCGGCGCGCGACTTCGATTCCTTCCGTCTTGAGGATATCCACGATCTGGTCGTCGGAGAGCACGGCGTCGGCGCGCTCGGCCTCGATCAAGGCGCGGATGCGGTGACGCACCGATTCGGCGGAATGCGCCTCGCCTCCGCCCGCCGCCGGCAGGGCGGTGGAGAAAAAGTACTTGAGCTCGTAGATGCCGCGGGGCGTGGCGATGAACTTGTTCGAAGTGACGCGGCTGACCGTGCTTTCGTGCATCTCGATGGCGGTCGCGATGTCGCGCAGCACCAGCGGCCTCAGGTGCGCGACTCCCCGGGCGAAGAACTTGTCCTGCTGGCGGACGAGCTCGGCGGCGACTTTCAGGATGGTGGTCGCGCGCTGGTGCAGCGACTTCACCAGCCAGTTGGCGCTTTGGATTTGCTCGGCGATGTAGTGGCGCTCCTCCTTGGTGCGGGCGCCGCGGCTGATCCGGGCGTGATAGGCGTTGTTGATCAGGACCCGCGGCAGCGTGTCGGGGTTGAGCTCCACGATCCAGCCCCCGCCCGGCTGAGGCCGCATTAGGACATCGGGGATGACCGGTTCGGCCGGCGCGGGGTCGAAAACGAGCCCCGGCTTGGGATTGAGGGC
This sequence comes from Rhodospirillales bacterium RIFCSPLOWO2_12_FULL_67_15, assembly GCA_001830475.1. Lineage (GTDB taxonomy): Bacteria > Pseudomonadota > Alphaproteobacteria > Rhodospirillales > 2-12-FULL-67-15 > 2-12-FULL-67-15. Next base: position 24,255 of record MIAC01000268.1, on the reverse strand, counting down.
GCGGATTTCATCGAACATGTCGGCGATGTCCTCGGCGTCCACGCCGCACAGCCGGATCAACGCGGGAATATCGCGCCGGGCGAGCAGGTCAAGGTGGCCGAGCAGGGTCCGCATCGCCGGATCCAGCCGATCCCTGTCTTTCAGTTGCAGCGCCAAACACTCGGCGAGGTCGCAGGCGAATACTCCCGCCGGGTCGAACTGCTGCAACCGCTCGAGCGTCGCGCGCACCCGCGCCACGTCGCACCCGAGCCGTTCGGCCACCGGCTCGAGATCGCCGACCAGGTAGCCAGCTTCGTCCAGGATATCGATCAGGTGGGTGCCGATCAGGCGATCCTGCGGGTCGGAAATCTCAACCCCGAGTTGGGTCAGGAGGTGTTCGCGCAAGGTGACGTCCCGGGCGAGCGAATCCTCCGCTCTCGGCCGATCGCCATCGAGGCCGCGGCCGCGACCGGAGCCGCTCAAGGACGGCAAGCTCGGACCTTCCGTGCGGCCATCGCGGTCCGTGCCGTCTTCACCGGCCTGCCAATTGTTGTCGTAGTCGACATCGAGAGCCTGGGCTGCCGTCTCGGGCGAGGCCTCGTCGGTGGCGTCGCGCTCGGGGCCGGGGTTGCCGTCGATCTCGGGGGCTTCCGCTTCTGCCGTCTCGGCGCCGCCCGGGTCGGTCGCGGCCGCTTCGGAACCGCCGCGCTCGGCGTCCTCGCGTTCGAGCAGCGGGTTGCGCTCCAGCTCCTCGGCCACGTATTCGGCGAGCTCGAGATTCGACATCTGCAACAGCTTGATCGCCTGCTGCAGTTGCGGCGTCATCACGAGCGCCTGGGTCTGGCGCTGGTCGAGCCGAGGTGTCAGGGCCATGTCGTCGCCACGTTCCGTCCGGCTTTCCGCCGGACTGTTCTTACAAAGAGAAACGTTCGCCGAGATAAACGCGGCGCACGTCCTCGTTGCCGACAATGTCGCGCGGCCCGCCCTCCATCAACACCATGCCGTCGTGGATAATGTAGGCCCGGTCGATGACATCGAGAGTATCGCGCACGTTGTGGTCGGTGATGAGGACGCCGATGCCGCGATCCTTGAGATGCGCGACCAGTTCGCGGAGGTCGCCGACCGCGATCGGATCGATGCCGGCGAACGGCTCG
>MIAC01000268.1:1306-23070 GCA_001830475.1 Rhodospirillales bacterium RIFCSPLOWO2_12_FULL_67_15 | reverse complement strand
GGCGCCGTTCGCCGCCCGAGAGCGCCAGCGACGGCGTGCGGCGCAAGTGGGTGATGGAAAATTCGGCGAGCAGAGCGTCGAGAATGGCTTCGCGCCGATCGCGGACGGGCTCGATCGTCTCGAGCACGGCGCGGACATTGTCCTCGACGTTGAGGCCGCGGAAGATCGAGGCCTCCTGCGGCAGATAGCCGATGCCGAGCCGGGCGCGGCGGTACATGGGCAGATCGGTGATGTCCTCCCCGTCGAGCACGATCGAGCCGTAGTCGGGAGGGATCAGCCCGGTAATCATGTAGAAGCAGGTGGTTTTGCCGGCGCCGTTGGGGCCGAGGAGGCCGACCACCTCGCCGCGCTGAATCGTGAGCGTGACACCGCGCACCACGGGGCGCTTCTTGAAACGCTTGCCGAGGTTGTTGGCGGCCAAACCGCGATTGTCCGTGACCAGACGGGGAGCGGGGGTCGCGGGCGTAGGCGGCGATGCGGGCGGTTGCGGAGGACGGTTGTTCATGGCTGCGAGTGTCCGGATCGGTTCTCTCCGGCGCGTCACGATTTCTGCGGCTTCGATTTTTTTTGCGACTTCGGGGGTTGCGTCTTGCGCGCCTCGCTGGGACTCAGCACGCCGCGCACCCGGTCCGCGGGGCAGGCGAACATCTTACTGATATTAGTCATCAGGTTGACCTCGGTGCGGCAGCCGGTCAGCACGTTGTTTTCGCGCTCGACTTTAACCGATCCGGTAAGAGTGGCGATACCGCTTTCCACATTATAGACGCCGCGGTCCCCGGTCGCGGTTTCGGTCGCGGTCCGGATCAGGACCCGGTCGAAGGCATCCACCCGGAAAACCTTGTTCTTGCCGGCGGCGTCCTTGCGGAAATAGGCGGCGAGCGTTTCGGCGTGAAGCGTGCGATCGGCGCGCGAGGCGGTCGCATTACCGCGCGCGACCGCCATCTGCTTCTGTTCCCAGTATTCGATCTGTCGCTCGGCGACGATTTCGTCGCTGTCGCTGCGAAAACGGGGTTTGGCGCCGGACAGGACCAGAACGGCGTTGTCGACATCGTAGATCGCCTGCGCCGCGCTTCCCTCTTGAGTGGCGGAGACGATGCGGACATGTCCGATCGCGTCGAGCCGGTGGATTTCACTCCCGCCCTCGGCCTTCTCGCGATAATAGGCGCGCAGCTCGTCGCCAAACACGGTCACGTCGCCGCGAACGGCCCGGGCGTTGCCGCGGGCGAGAAAGAGGAGATTTTCCTGCTGCCATTCGATGCCGTCGTCGGCGTGAATCTCGATCGGCTGGTCGGAATCGCCCGCGCCGAAATTGAGTGTTTGCGCCCTTATCCCGCCGCCGCCCTGAACGGCGTAAACGGCGGCGAAGACGAAAGCGAGAACGCCGGGACGGAAGCGAAAGTCGGTCATGAGGGATTCAGCCGAAATCCGGGATAAATCACCAACTTGGACTTGCCGGTGAAATGGATGACCTTGCCTTTGTCGAGCAAGACGAAACCTTCGGAACGGAGATCTCCGAAAGGGCCCTGGCCGTGCACGGGCCGGTCGCTCTCGGCGGTGCCCTTCTCGAGATCGACGGAGGCGGAATCGGTGCGAATTTCGTAACCGCTGTCATGGAAGAGGGTGACTCCGCCGAGAAGATCGAGGGTCTTGGCGGTGCGGGCATAGACGCCGGTTTCGGCGGTGAGCATGAGCCACGTCCCGTCGTTGAGGACGATGTCGCCCTTCGGCACGTCCAAGTCGATCTTCATGCGGTCAATGGCGGAATTGCGCGCGACTTCGGAGGTGATGGAGAAGGGTTGCTGGTGCCTGTCGGTGCCGACGTAGCGGGGATTGATCATGCTCGGTCCGGCGGTCTCGCGGGTCACGAAGTCGGAAAAGCCGAGGCGGAAACGCAGTTCGGTGCCGCGCAAGCTCGGCCACGCCCACACCAGCGCGAGCAGGGCCGCCGCCGCCAGCGGGAGCACGAGCTTCGCGATCGCGACAAAGCGACTGTAACCCCCGCGCCGGAGCGGGCCCGGCCCGGACGCACGCGCCTCGACGTCGCTGCCGCCTGGCCGAATGGCGACGGGAATCGAGGCTGTATCTGCGGAATGGGAACGCATGACCCGAAACCTATCGGATGCGATTTTCAAGCCACGCCCGCGCGCAGGCAGTCGTGAATATGCAGCACGCCGACCGGACGGCCATCCTCGACCACGAACAAGGCGGTGATCGATTTGACGTTCATGATCTGAAGCGCCTCGCTCGCGAGCGCATCCGCGCGGATGGTCTTGACGCTGCGGCTCATGATTTCGCCGGTGGTGCGGCGCAGCACGTTCGCATCCGCGATGTGTCGGCGGATATCGCCGTCGGTGATGATCCCGCTCAAGCGGCCGCGCGAGTCGACGATGCCGACGCAGCCCAGGCTCTTGCCCGTCATCTCGATGATGGCGTCCATCATCGGCGTCGTCGGCGGGAGAAGCGGCAGGCTCGCGCCGGTGTGCATGATGTCGGCGACGCGGAGAAGCCGGCGTCCGAGCTTGCCGCCGGGATGGAGAACGCGAAAATCGTCGGCGGAAAACCCCTTGCGCTCCAGGAGTGAAACCGCGAGCGCATCGCCGAGCGCGAGCATCATCGTGGTCGAGGTGGTCGGCGCGAGCCCCATCGGGCAGGCTTCGGCGGCGGCGGGACAGACAAGGGCGACGGATGCCGCCTGGGCGAGCGCGCTTGCGGGCTCCGACGTCACCGCGATCAGCGGTATGGCGAAACGCTTGGCGTAGGCGACAAGGTCGGCGAGCTCCGCCGTTTCACCCGAATTGGACAGCGCGAGCACGGCGTCCCTTTCGGTCACCATGCCGAGATCGCCATGGCTCGCTTCGGCAGGGTGGACGAACAGTGCCGGCGTGCCGGTGGAAGCGAACGTCGCCGCGATCTTGCGCGCGACGTGGCCGCTCTTGCCCATGCCGGTGACGATCACGCGCCCGGTGACGGCGACGAGCGCGTCGAGCGCGGCGACGAAACTGGGACCCAGGCTGGCGGCGAGCGCGCGAAGCGCATCCGCTTCAAGCGCAAGCACGCGCCGGGCGATTTTGATGCCGGGATCGTGCTCCTTCGTCGACAAGAGTTTGGCCTTGGTCGTTCCCATGCGTGATCTCGTCCGTGATCTTGGGGCGCGGTTCTTTCCGATGGAAAGCCGGGATCGGGCCCGGTTTTCGCCCGCGCCCGCTTCCGCCGGAGCCGTCCTTAGGCCTTTGGCCCCAGCTTCTGTGGGGCTGCGGTTAGGCAACGGCTGAGCCAGAACACCCGGCAGATCCCGATAACTCGGGACTTAGGCCGGGAGTATGACTTTAACCCTATGATTCGTCAATGAAAGATGCGGGAAATGATCCGCTTGTTACCCGTTTTTCCGCCGAAACAGGGGTGTCCATGGACCGGGTTTAGACATGGGCGAAGAGGTCTTCAGCTTCGAACCCGGCGAGGTCGAGCTCCGCCCGAACGGGGAGGAAGACAAAACAGGATTCGGCCAGCCGAACCCGATCCTCGCGCGCGAGCATGGCGTCCAGCTTCTCCTTCAGCGCATGCAGATGGAGCACATCGGCGGCCGCGTAACGAATTTGCGCCGGACTGAGCTTTTCCGCCGCCCAGTCGGACGATTGTTGTTCTTTGCTGAGCTCGATGCCGAGCAGTTCCTTGCACAGATCCTTGAGGCCGTGGCGGTCGGTGTAGGTGCGCACGAGCCTTGACGCGATCTTGGTGCAGTAAATCGGCGCCGGCATGACGCCAAGATACTGGCGGATGATGCCGATGTCGAAACGGGCGTAATGGAAGATTTTGGTGATTCGTTTGTCCGCAAGCACCGCTTTTAGGTTGGGGGCGTCGAAATCGTGCCCGGGAAAGTGGACAAGGTGCGCGTTGCCGTCGCCGGCCGAAAGCTGAACCATGCACAGCCGGTCGCGATGCGGATGCAGCCCTTGCGACTCGCAATCCACGGCGACGGCGCGGTCGAAATTCAATCCCTTCGGCAGGTCGCCGCGGTAAACCTCGACGATGAGCTTCTTGGTTTTCACCGGCTCGACGCTCCTGATGGGGGCCCCGATAATACCCCCGATGGTGCCCAGGAGAAGACTCGAACTTCCACGACCTCGCGGCCACAGGTACCTGAAACCTGCGCGTCTACCAATTCCGCCACCTGGGCGTCGGGCACGAAATCAAGGGGCCTCCGGCCCGAAGGCCGCCCCGAAAGCCCACGTTCGTTAATCCGAGGGGGGCTCTCTGTCAACCGAGATTGCCGGGGATGTCCGGGGATGGTTCAGGGAGGGGCCCTGTGGCAAAATAGGAGCCGCGGATTTGACGGCGGGGGTCGCTACGGGGAGGCTTGGATCATGCACCGCGACGTGGTGACGGTCTTCGGGGGATCGGGATTCCTCGGCCGGCATGTGGTCCGCCGGTTGAGCCAGGAAGGCGCCATTGTCCGCGTCGCCGGACGCGATCCGGAGCGGGCCATGTTCTTGAAGCCGCTCGGCGATGTCGGCCAGATCGTGCCGTGGGCCGCGGACGTGTCCGACGCGGCGACGGTCGAGCGCGCCCTTTCCGGCGCGAGCGCGGCGGTGAATCTCGTCGGCATTCTGTTCGAGCGCGGCCGGCGCACTTTCGCGCGTGTCCACGCCGAAGGCGCGGGCAACGTCGCCCGCGCGGCCGCGGCCGCAGGCGTGAAGCGGCTCGTGCATGTTTCCGCCCTCGGTGCGGACGCCAATTCGGAATCGGACTACGCCCGCAGCAAGGCGGAAGGGGAATCGCGAGTCCGCGCGGCGTTCCCGCAGGCCGCGATCTTGCGTCCGAGCGTGATCTTTGGTCCCGAGGACGATTTCTTCAATCGCTTCGCCGCGCTCGCGCGCTTTTCGCCGGTGCTTCCGGTGATCGGCGCGCCGACGTTTCCATCCTTTCGCCGCGCCGAAGGCGCGTTGCCCTTCGCCCTCGACTTTTTCGGCGCCGGCGGGCCGAAGCTCCAGCCGGTCTATGTCGGCGATGTGGCGGACGCGGTGATGGCGTGCTTGAAGCGCGCGGACGCCTTGGGGAGGACATTCGAGCTCGCCGGCCCGCGCGCTTACAGCTTCAAGGAGATCATGACGATGACGCTTAAGGCCGCCGGGCGCCGCCGGCTTCTGGTGCCGCTGCCTTTCTGGGTGGCCGAACTCGAGGCCATGGTCCTGCAATGGCTGCCGAAGCCGCTGCTCACGCCCGACCAGGTGCGGCTGCTGAAGACGGACAACGTCGCCAGCGGGACGGCGCCCGGCCTCGCGGCACTCGGCATCGCGCCCACCCCCGCCGAGGCCGTGGTGCCTGGCTATCTCGCGCGCTTCCGTCCGCCGACCCGCGGCCCGTCGGCGGCGATATGACCGGCGTTTAGGAAATTTCCCGGCCGGCGCCGACGATCAACTCGGCGAACTCGCGCAGGAAGACGGACCCGCGCACCGTGCGCTGCACCAGCACGCTGCGGCGATCCTGCTCGTCCACCTTGCGCCGGACGAACTCGGTCTCGGTCAGGCGGTCGATGGCCCGCGTGACCGCGGGCTTGGAGATATCGAGGGTCTTGGCAAGCCCGCGCACCGTGTGCGGAGGGGTGGTGAGGTAGACGGTAAGGAGGATGGACATCTGGCGGGCCGACAGATCCGGCGCCGCCAGACGGACGCTGGCGCTGAGCGCGCGCCGCCAGATGTCGAGCGCCTGGAGTTCGTCGAGTTGGACCGGCATCCAATCCCCTGTCTGCCAAAGTCTCGCGGGGGCCCGCGAAATCGTTCCGCACTCAAAACTTTCTATCGGGAAACATCTGAGTTCGCAATAGAATTTCCGGAGCAGGTCCAGACCAGATTCTATTTCTTTCGCTTTTTTTTCGCCCGCGATCCGAGGGCGTAACGATCCTCGAGCAACGCGAAGACGGCGCGCAATCCCATCGCCTCGCCCCCTTCAGGCCGGCCGGGGCGGGAAGACGTGTTCCAGGCCATCAGGTCGAGGTGGATCCAGGGAATCGAAGGTTCGACGAAGCGTTCCAGGAACAGCGCCGCCGTGATCGCGCCCGCGTAACTGCCCTCGGGGGCATTGGTGAGATCGGCGGTCTTGCCCTCGATCTGCTTGCCGTAAGGCGCCCAGAGCGGAAGCCGCCAGAGCGGATCCGAGGCGGTCTTGCCCGCCGCCAGCAGCGCTTCGGCCACGGCCTCGTCGTTGCAGAAGAGCGCCGGCAATTCCGTCCCGAGCGCGACGCGCCGGTCAACGTCGCGAAATCCACGATCAGCGCGGGGCGCCCGCGCGCCGCCTCGGCGAGCGCATCGGCGAGAATCACGCGCCCCTCGGCGTCGGTATTGCCGATTTCGACGGTCAAGCCCTTGCGCGTCCGCACGACGTCGAGCGGCCGCATCGCTTCGCTCGAAACGCTGTTTTCGACCGCCGGAATCAGGACCCTCAGACGGACATCGAGTTTCGCCGCCATCACCATGTGGGCGAGTCCGAGCGCGTGCGCGGCGCCCGCCATGTCCTTCTTCATCAGCTTCATGTTGGGCGAAGATTTGAGATCGAGCCCGCCGGAATCGAAGCAGACTCCCTTGCCGACCAGCGTCACGCAGGGCGCTTTGGCGCGACCCCAGACGAGATCGATCAGTCGCGGCGCGCGCGCCGGCGCGGCGGCGCGTCCGACCATGTGAACCGCCAGATAGCCCTTTTTCAAAAGAGCCTCGCCGACGATCTCGGTCATGCGCGCTCCGTGACGACAGGCGAGCGCGCGCGCGGCCTGGGCGAGCTCCCGAGGGCCCAGGTCGTTGGCCGGCGCGTTGATGAGATCGCGGACCAGAAACGTCGCTTCCACCGTCCGCGTCACGGCCGCGCGATCGGCGGCCTTGGGCCAAACGAGAACGGCGGCACCCGGTTTCCTCTTTTCGCCGCGGTAGCGTGCGAAGTGGTAAGCCGCGAGCGCCCAGCCGAGCGCGGCGGCATCGGCGTCGCTATTCTCGGGCTCGTTTTCCAGGCGGTAGGTTCCGGGCGGGAGCTTGGCCGGGAGCTGGGCATAGTCCCACGGGCTCGATTCATTCGCTTGGGCGAAGAGCACGCGCACGATCCGCCCGTCGGGTCCTGGCAGCGCCAGCACCGCGCCGGCTTCGGCTGCGAAATTCATGGCGCGAATCCAGCGCTTCAGGCGCGCCGGCGCCGTTTTCAGCCAATCCGCGAGCGTCTTCGGGTCGATCTCGGCGATGGGCACCGCGCCGCGGGCCCGGGCGGCGAGGCGGATGGGAACGGGCGAGAGGGGAGAATTGCGGGGCAAGGGCGAGCGCGGCGGCTAAAGATCCAGAACGATATTTTGTAAGACGATACTCTATATCTTCGTCGGTGGGGCGTGGAAGTGGCGAGCGATTGCGGCTCTGTCAATGATGAGCGGATAGTAAGGAATATCCCGGCCGTGGTAGCATCCGCCCGTTTCGGTGCTATCGTCTTGGGCCACGTCCGAATTCAGGCCGCCGGCGGGGCATTCAAAGCTCGCGGAGCGGGAAAGCGTGCACATGGCAGAGTTTGTCCTCGTCATCGGCAGCAAGAACTATTCGTCCTGGTCGTGGCGGCCGTGGCTCGCGCTCAAGCGGACCGGCGCGCCTTTCGAGGAAATCCTGATTCACCTGGACGACCCCAACAAGGCCGCCCTGATCGGGGCGCATTCGCCGAGCGGGAGAGTTCCGGTGCTCGAACACGGCGCGGTCAAGGTGTGGGAATCGCTTGCCATCTCCGAGTACCTGGCCGAGCTGTTTCCCGAAGCGAAACTCTGGCCCGAGGACCGCGCCCAACGCGCGCACGCCCGCGCGGTCGCAACCGAGATGCACGCCGGTTTCGGTCCCCTGCGCTCGACCCTTTCCATGAACATCCACGGCCGCGCGACCCGGCCGCGCGACAAGTCCAATTTGCCGGCCGAGATTTGGGCCGACATCGAGCGGATCGTCGCGCTGTGGGACGATTGCCGCCGTCGCTTCGGCCAGGGCGGGCCGTTCCTGTTCGGCGAGTTCTCCATCGCCGATGCCATGTTCGCTCCGGTCGTCGGCCGCTTCCGCACCTACCGGGTGCCGCTGCCCGAAAGCGCCCAGGCGTATTGCGATGCGATCTGGGCTTGGCCCGCGGTCCAGGAGTGGGTGGCGGCCGCTAAGAACGAGCCGCGCATCCCCCGCTATGATGTCCTCCTCGCCGCCTGATTCTGGGCTTCCTTTCGACGGCCGTCGCTCGGTTCGGGAAATGCTCGCCGAACTACTGGCGCGGCACCGCGAAGACTCGATCGTGCTCGGCGACATCCTCGCCTTCTTCGGCGAGCGTGCGTTCGGCGCGCTGATGCTGGTGCTGGCGCTGCCGATGGCGACTCCGCTGTCGGCGATCCCCGGCATTTCGTCGGTGTTCGGACTGCCGCTGGTGGTGGTCTGCGCGCAACTCATGCTCGGCTATCCCCGGCCGCTGCTGCCCGCCGCGCTGGCAAAGCGCACGGTCCGGCGCGAGGCCTTGGCGCGGGCCGTCGAACGGGCCGATCCCTGGCTCGCCAAGATCGAACGCGCGGTGCATCCGCGCCTGCCCGCGCTCACGGGAATCGCTGCCGAGCGTGCGCTTGGCGCCGTTTGCGTAATCATGGCGATAATGCTCGCGTTGCCGATCCCCGGCGCTAACCAGCCGCCCGCCTTCGCCGTCACGCTGTTCGCGGTGGCGCTCGTCGAACGGGACGGAGTGTTCGCGATCCTTGGCTGGATCGCCGCGCTCGCCGCCGTCGTCATCGTCGTCGTCATTTACGGCGCGCTGATCGCCGCCGGGATGTTCATGTTGGGAAAAATCGGCGCATGAACGGCGCGGGCGTGGCGCGCCTTCCTGCGGGGGTGTGGGCGCTCGGCTTCGTCAGCCTGTTCATGGACCTATCCTCCGAGGTCATCCACAGCCTGCTCCCGATTTTCATGGTCGGCACGCTCGGCGCGGGCGCGCTGGCGCTCGGCCTGATCGAGGGGGTGGCGGAAGGCGCGGCCTCCATCGTCAAGGTATTCTCGGGCTGGTTCAGCGACCGGACCCAGCGACGCAAGCCGCTCGCGCTCGCAGGCTACGGCATTGCCGCGCTGACCAAGCCCATGTTCGCGCTCGCGCCGACGCTTGGCTGGGTTTTTGCCGCGCGCTTGGCCGATCGGCTGGGCAAGGGCATTCGCGGCGCCCCGCGCGACGCGCTGGTCGCCGATCTGACCGCGCCCGCGCAGCGCGGCGCGGCGTTCGGGCTCCGCCAGTCGCTCGATACGGTGGGCGCGCTGATCGCCCCGCTCGCCGCCGTCGGGCTGATGGTCCTGTTCGCGGGCGACGTGCGCGCGGTGTTCTGGGTCGCCGTCGTCCCGGCGGTCGCGGCGGTCGCGGTGCTGGCGCTCGGCGTGCGCGAGCCCGCGCGCCACGTCGCGACCGCGGGGTCGCCGCCGCTGTCGCTCCGCGCCGCGCTGTATCCGGCCGCGCTCGGCGGGGCGTTCTGGAAAGTGACGGCGGTGGCGGCGATCCTGACGCTCGCCCGCTTCGGCGAGGCGTTCCTCGTGCTCCGCGGCCAGGATATGGGCTTCGGCCCTTCCTTCGCGCCGCTGGTGATGGCGGCCATGGCGGCGGCCTACGCGGCCTCGGCCTATCCGGCCGGCGCGCTCTCCGACCGCCTCGGGCGCGGGCGCTTGCTCGCATTCGGAATCGCGCTGTTGATCGTTTCAGATCTCGTCTTCGCCTTCGGCGCGGGGATCCCGGCGGCGCTGTTCGGCGCGGTGCTGTGGGGCCTGCACATGGGGCTGACGCAGGGGCTGTTCGCGGCGATGGTGGCGGACATGGCGCCCGCGCATCTCCGCGGCAGCGCGTTCGGGGTTTTTCATTTGGTGAGCGGGATTCTGACTTTCGCGGCGAGCGCGCTCGCGGGCGGGCTTTGGCAATTTTTCGGGGCGCCGGCGGCGTTTCTCGCCGGAGCGGCGTTCGCTTTGCTCGCGCTCCTCGGACTATGGATCGCGCGCGATCGCCGGTAGGGGCGTTATCGAAACCAGATCCTCAATTATTTCTTCTCCGCGCATGGTGCGCCCGCGAACCAAAGCGCGAGCGCGTTGATCTGGTCTTCGGGCACCAGCACGGATTGAGGGCCCATGATGCCGGTCGCCCGCGCGATGTCCGCGTCGATGAACACTTCGCCCCGCTCGGCCGAACGCATCTTTTGGATCTGGTCGGCGAGATAGAGGCGGTGCTGCCCGGCGAGGTTGGGAATGTGGGGGGTTGCGCCGATCCCGTCTTCGCCGTGGCAGACGGCGCAGCGCCCAACGAGAATGAACCTCGTGCCGCGTTCGATACCCGGCGGGGGACAGGCGCGCGGCTGGGCAGCGAAGAAGCCGGCGATCGCCTGGATATCCGCGTCGTCGAGCGTGGCCGACTGCCGGGCCATGGTCCGGTTTTCGCGGTGCTCGGTCCAGAGCGATTCGTGAGAGGTGCGCGGGCCTTCCACCCGGCCGACGCCGAGGCCGAGCAAAACGCGCGCGCTCAAGTGCATTTTCGTCACCTGCTTGACGAGGTAGCCGGCCTTTTGCCCGGCGAGATTGGGAATCCCGGGCAACTCGGAGATACCCTCGTTGCCGTGGCAGACGGCGCAAGGACGCACCGGCAATGGAAGACGGGAGCGATCCTCGGCGGCGTCGCTCGTGGTCCCCGTCGCGACGGCAAGAACGAGCGCCGCCGTCGCCGCCGCCCGGAATGTCATGGCTTCGGCACCCCGCGGGTGGTGGAATATTCGAAATGAAACACTTCGCCGGGCCTCAGATAGGCGCGCGCGGCGTGCGCGGCGAGGGCGGCCTCGGCGAAGCCCGAAACGATCAGCTTCAGCTTGCCGGGATAGGTGACGATGTCGCCGACGGCGAACACGCCCTTCGCGCTGGTGGCGCAGGTCGCGGGGTCGACGGCGATCAGGTTGCGCTCCACGTTCAACCCGAAGCCGGCGATCGGACCCAAGTCCTGGGCGAGCCCGTAGAACGGCAACAGCACGTCGGCGGGAAGCCGCCGCGCCTTGCCGTTGAGGTCCTTGACGATCACGGCTTCGAGCTTTCCACCCGAGCCCTCGAGCGTGTCGAGTTGATAGGATACGATCAGCTCGACCTTGCCTTCGGCGGCGAGCGCGCGCAAGCGCCGCTCGCTTTCCGGCGCGGCGCGGAACTTGTCGCGCCGATGGACGACGGCGAGGCTCCCGGCGATGGTACCGAGCGAAAGCGCCCAGTCCACCGCCGAATCGCCGCCGCCGGCGATGACCACCCGTTTGCCGGCGAAATCGTCGCGCCGCTTGACCAGGTACTGCACCGCGCCGCTCGCCTCGAACTGGGCAAGGTTCTTGAGCGGCGGTCGGTTGGGACCGAAGGCGCCGACACCGGCCGCGATGATGACGGCCCCGGCATCGACCGTGACGCCCTTGGCGGTGGCGAGGCGGAAACCGGCCGCCGTCTTGGCGAGCGACGTCACCGGCTGGCCGAGATGAAGGATGGGATGGAACGGCCGCGCCTGGGCGAGAAGCCTGTCGACCAGCTCCCCGGCCGAGATTTCGGGATATCCGGGGATGTCGTAGATCGGTTTTTCCGGGTAGAGCGCGATGCACTGGCCGCCGGGGGCTTCGAGGGCATCGAGCACGAAGCAACGCAAATCCAGCATTCCGCATTCGAACACGCAGAAAAGACCCACCGGCCCCGCGCCGACGATGGCGATATCGGATTTGGCGGCGGCGTCGGTCCGGGGAGGCGATTCGTTGTCGGCGCGGGGATTGGCCATGGAAACGGCGCTTTGGCTTTCGGCCCGGGGATTTAGGCCCTGCGGCGGGCGGGGGAAAGGGGGCTGACGAGGACGGCCCCGCCGTGCCAATAACGATAAGATGACGGCGGGGACGGCCGGGCGCAACCCCGCGCGAGGACCCGGGACCCGGCGAAAGTCAAGAGGTGCGCGTGGGCGTTCGGCTCGATCTTCCCGACGAAGCGGCGACGCGGGCCCTAGCCGTCCGGCTCGCCGCCCATGCTCGCGCCGGCGACGCGATCGGGCTCAAGGGGCCGCTCGGCGCGGGCAAGACCACGTTCGCGCGCGCCTTCATCGCCGCGCGCGCCGCATTGTCCGGGGTGGAGGTGGACGACGTTCCGAGCCCGACTTTCACCTTGGTGCAGGCATACGATTTTCCGGGCGATGTCGAACAATCGCCGACGGTGTTTCACATCGACCTCTACCGCATCGAAAACTCCGACGAGACGATCGAGCTTGGCCTTGAGGACGCCTTCGCCTCCGGCGTATGTCTGATCGAATGGCCCGAGCGGCTCGGGCACCTTCTTCCGCGTTCGCGGATCGAGCTGACGCTGGCCCCGGGCGCGTCCGAAAGCGCGCGGATCGCCGAGCTCGCCGGCTTCGGCGCCGGCAAGAAGCGGCTCAAGGAAGCCGGATACGATGACCGATAATACCAACCGGGCCGAGCGGCTGTGCGCTTTCCTCGAACGGCACGGTTGGGGTGATGCGCGCCGCTCGCCGCTCGCGGGCGACGCGAGCTTTCGCCGCTACGAGCGGCTCGTCCGCGGCGGAACCCGCGCGGTTCTGATGGATGCCCCGCCGCCGAAAGAAGATGTGCGTCCGTTCGTCGCCTTGGCGCAGCACCTGCGCGCGCTCGGCTTTGGCGCGCCCGAAGTGCTGGCGGAAGATTCCGATCTCGGCGCTTTGATCCTGGAAGATTTCGGCGATGCCACCTTCACCCGCATTCTCGCCGGAAAGGCCTCGGAAGAACGCCCGCTCTATGAGCTCGCGACCGACGTTCTCATCCAGCTCCATCGCATTGCGCCTGAGCGCGCGGTGCCGAAGGGTTTGGACCCTTACAACCACAAGCGGCTGCTGGACGAAGCGATGCTGCTGTTCGATTGGTACTATCCGGCGGTCATGGGCCTGCGCGCCTCGGTGGTTGCGCAGCGCGAGTTCGTCATGGCCTGGCTCGGGACGGCATTTATGGGGCTCTCCGATCTTCCCCCGACGCTGGTGCTCCGGGATTTCCACGTCGACAATCTGGCGGTGCGGGAGACGGGCGAGGGGATCGCCCGCTGCGGGCTACTCGACTTCCAGGACGCGCTCGAAGGCCCCAGGGCCTACGATCTCATGTCGCTCCTGGAAGACGCTCGGCGCGACGTCCCCCCCGAGCTTGCGCGCGCGATGACCGAACGCTACCTCGCGACCTTTCCCGACCTGAGCCGCGCCCGGTTCATGAGCGATTTCGCCATCCTCGCGGCGCAGCGGCACGCCAAGGTGATCGGCATCTTCACCCGGCTCCTGGCGCGCGACGGCAAGCCCGATTATTTGGTCCACATCCCGCGCGTCTGGCGGCTGCTCGAACGCCGGCTCGACCATCCCGCGCTGGCAGCCCTCCGCGACTGGCTCGCGCGCCACCTGCCGCCCGAAGCGCGGACCGTTCCCTCGCGCTCATTGGCCGGCAAAGGAATGCCCGGATGACAACGCTTTCGACTGCTATGGTGCTCGCCGCCGGGCTCGGAACGCGGTTGAAGCCCCTGACCGAGCGGCTGCCGAAACCCTTGGTGACGGTCGCAGGAAGGACGTTGCTCGACCGCGCGCTCGATCGGCTCGCGGAGTCGGGCGTCGAAACGGCGGTGGTCAACCTGCATCACCTCGGCGACATGATCGCGGATCATCTCAAGGACCGGAAGAAACCGAAGATCGTCCTTTCCCGTGAACGGGAACGGCTGGAAACCGGCGGCGGGGTGCGGAACGCGCTGCCGTTGCTGGGCAAAAACCCCTTCTTCGCCGTCAACGCCGACGTGCTGTGGCTGAACGGGCCCTTCGACGCGCTGGCGCGGCTCAAGAGCCATTGGCGCGAGGCCGAAATGGACGCGCTCTTATTGCTCCACGAGACGACGGTCGCTTTCGGTTACGACGGCGCGGGCGACTTCCTCGCCGATCCGGCCGGACGGCTCGCGCGCCGGCCCGAGCGCGAGATCGCGCCTTATCTTTTCACCGGGGTTCAAGTCCTGCACCCGCGCCTCTTCCGGGAATGCCCCGAAGGCGCGTTCTCGCTCAACGTGCTTTACGACCGGGCGATGGCCGCGGGCCGGCTCCGCGGAATCATTCACGACGGCGAGTGGTTCCACGTCGGCACGCCCGAGGGGCTCGCCGAGGCCGAGGACTACATGCGGGTGCGCTATCCGGGCAGCAAGCGGCGGCGATGAGCGATCATCGCGCTCCCTCCGGGATTTTCACCATCGCTCCCGGCGCACCCTTCGCCGATGCCCTGGCCGCCGGCGTGCTCGCGCGATGCGGGTCCGACGCGCTCGCGCTGGCGGATGCGCAAATTTTCCTGCCCACCCGGCGCGGCGCGCGCGCGCTCGCCGAAGCCTTTCTTCGCCAGACCTCGGGCCGTCCGACCGTGCTCCCCTCGATCCGGACGCTCGGGGATGCCGACGAAGACGAGTTGATCTTCGCCGCCGAGGACGAAGCGGCGGACGGCCTCGGCGCGGACCTTCCCCCCGCCATCGGCGAGCTTCGGCGAATCTTGTTGCTGGCGCGGCTGGTGCGCGCCGATCCGACCCGCCATGCCGCCGCCGACCAGGCGGCGGGACTCGCGCGCGAGCTGGCCCGCCTGCTCGATCACGCCGAGACCGAGCGCCTCGACTTCGCCCACCTCGGGAAACTCGCGCCGGAAGAATTTGCGGTCCATTGGCAGAAGACGCTCGAATTCCTGCGCATCGTCACTGAGGCTTGGCCCAATGCGCTCGCCGAGGAGGGACGGCTCGGCCCGGCGGATCGGCGCAATCGGCTCCTTGCCGCCCGCGCCCAGTTCTGGCGCGCCGTGCCGCCCCCGGGACTCGTCGCCGCCGCCGGCACCACCGGCAGCGTGCCTGCGACCGCCGATCTTTTGGAAACCATCCTCGGACTTCCGCGCGGCATCTTGGTGCTGCCGGGGCTGGACCGGGAACTCGACGACGCCGCCTGGAACGCGCTCGAGCCAAGCCATCACCAATTCGGCATGGCGCGGCTCCTGAAACGCCTCGGGATCGAGCGCGCCGAAGTGCGCGATTGGGACGCGCCCGGAATCGCGCGCCCCTTCCCGCACCGCGCCCGGCTCGCGGCCGAGGCGCTGCGCCCGGCTGCCGCCGGTCCGCCGGTCCGGCCCGTCCATACCCTCGCGCTCGACGGCGTGACGCGGGTGGATTGCCCGACCCCCCACGAGGAAGCGGGAGTCATTTCGCTCGTGATGCGCGAGGTGCTGGAAAAACCCGAGCGCACTGCCGCCTTGATCACGCCCGACCGCGCGCTCGCGCGCCGGGTCGGGGCCGAACTCAGGCGGTTCGGGATCGAGGTGGACGATTCCGCCGGCCTCCCGCTCGACCAGACCCCGCCGGGGATCTTCCTCCGCCTGATTGCCCGCGCGGCGTCCGAATCCTTCGCTCCGGTTCCGCTCCTGGCGCTACTCAAGCATCCGCTTGCCGCATGCGGGTTCGCGCCGGCGGAATTCCGCGCCCGCGTGCGCGCGTTCGAGCAGGCCGCCCTCCGCGGCCCCCGGCCGGCGCCGGGACTCTCCGGCCTCGTCGCGGCGGCGGGGGAGAACGCGCGCGACCGGGAGACCATTGCCGCATTCGCGGGCGCGACCCGGGCGTTCGCCGAGCTTGTGTGCGCGCCTTCGGTTTCGCTCAAGGATCTTGTTGCCCGGCACATCGCCGCGGCCGAGGCGCTCGCCGCTGACCGCGGCGCGGAAGGCGGGCATCGGCTCTGGGCCGGCGCGGCGGGCGCGGCGGCGGCCGGCTTCGCCGCCGAACTTCTCGAAGCCGCCGATGCGCTCGGCGCGGTCGAGGGCCCGGCCTATCCCGCGCTCCTCGAGTCCCTCATGGCCGGGCGCGTGGTTCGCCCGCGCTACGGTCTGCACCCGCGCTTGCACATCTGGGGGCCGCTCGAGGCAAGACTGCAACACGCCGACGTGCTGATCCTGGGCGGACTCAACGAAGGCGTCTGGCCGCCCGAGGCGGCCGCGAGCCCGTGGATGAGCCGGCCAATGATGGCGTCTTTCGGTCTGCCTTCGCCCGAGCGCCGCATCGGCCTTTCCGCCCACGATTTCGTTCAGGCCTTCGCCGCGCCGCGGGTCTTTCTCACCCGCGCCGAGCGGATCGATGGTTCGCCGACGGTGCCTTCGCGCTGGCTTCAGCGGATCGCCAACCTGGTGCGGGAGACGGAGTGCGAGGCCGCCTTCACGGACCCGGAGGCCTGGGCCGAGTGGCAGGCGATGTTGGACAAGCCGGCTGCATCGGTGCGCGCGCCGCGCCCGGAACCTCGCCCGCCCGTCGCCGCCCGCCCGCGCGAGCTTCCCGTCACCCAAATCGAAACCTGGATGCGCGATCCTTACGCGGTTTACGCCCGCTACGTCCTCGGGCTCCGCAAGCTCGATCCCCTGGACGCCGATCCGGGCCGCGCCGACTACGGCACGTTCATTCACTCTGCGTTGGATCGATTCATCCGACGCCACCCACCTCCCGCGCCGTTGCCTGCGGACGGCGAGGCCCGCTTGCTCGACCTCGGGCGCGAAGCCTTCGCCGCCGTGCTCGACCGGCCCGGAATCTGGGCGTTCTGGTGGCCGCGTTTCGAGCGGATCGCCCGCTGGTTCGTCGCCACCGAACGCTCGCGCCGCGCCGGACTCGCCGCCAGCGTCACCGAGGCGAGGGGGCGGATCGAAATCGCCGGGCCGGCGGGGCCGTTTGTCGTCAGCGCGATCGCCGACCGGATCGATCGGACTTCCGCAGGCGGCCTCGTCATCCTCGATTACAAGACCGGGGCGCCGCCCACAGCCGATGAAGTCGCCGCCGGCTTCGCGCCGCAATTGCCCCTTGAAGCGCTGATCGCGGAAGAGGGCGGTTTTCAGAACGTCCCCCCCGGCGCCGTCGCCCAGCTCGAATATTGGCGGCTCAAGGGGAGCGATCCGGCGGGAGAAATCCGGAAGCTCGCGCTCGATCCGGCGCGACTGGTCGCCGAAGCCCGTGCCGGCCTCGCCCGTCTGATCGCGACGTTCGACGATCCCTCGACCCCTTATGAAGCCCGTCCGCGCCCCAACCGGGCGCCGCGCTTCAGCGATTACGAGCACCTCGCCCGAATCAAGGAGTGGGCGGCGGGCGAAAGCGGGGAATCGTGACCCGGCCCGCGCCCGCCGCTGAATCCGGCTCGGCCGTGAACCAGCGGCGCGCATCCGATCCGGCGGCCTCGGTTTGGGTCGCGGCCTCGGCCGGCACCGGCAAGACCAAGGTTCTGACCGAGCGGATTCTTGCGCTGCTGTTGGAGGGCGTCGCGCCCGAGCGCATCCTCGCGCTCACCTTCACCAAGACCGCCGCCGCCGAAATGGCGAGCCGCATCGCCGAACAACTCGGACCGTGGGCGGCGATGGCGGACGCCGATCTCGAAAAAGCTATCGCCTCGCTGCTCGGGCGGCCGGCGAATGCGGCGGAGAAAAACCGCGCCCGCATGCTGTTCGCCCGCGTGCTCGATACCCCGGGCGGCATGCCGATCCAGACCATCCACGCCTTCTGCCAGTCGTTGCTCCGTCGCTTTCCGCTCGAGGCCGGAATTGCGCCGCACTTCGCCCTCATGGACGAGCGCGACGCCGAGGAGATGCTCGCTGCCGCGCGCGAGGAAGTGCTCGGCCGGGCGCAAGGCGCGGACAGCGGGGAACTTCGCACGGCGCTCGCCCAGGTGACGCGGCACGTCAACGAAGAAACCTTCGCCGAGTTGATGGCGGAGCTCGCCCGGGCGCGCGGAAGGATCGAACGCATGTTTCGCCGCCTCGGCTCGAGTTCGGGCGCGGTCGCGGCGCTGCGCCGCATGCTGGGACTTGGCCCCGGCGATACGCCGGCGTCGATTCTCGCCCAAGCCTGCGCCGATCGGGCTTTCGATGCGCTCGGACTGAGATTCGCGGCCGAGGCGTTGCGTGCGAGCAAGAAGAAGACGGACACCGAACGGGGCGAAGGGATCGCCCGCTGGCTTGCGTCCGCGCCCCCGTCCCGGGCCGAGGCTTTCGACGACCACGCGGACTTGTTCCTCACGTTCTCGGGCGACATGCCGAAAGTGCGCGCGCGGCTCGTCACCAAGGATGTCGCGGCCAACGCCGCCGGGATCGAAAATATCCTGGATGGCGAGGCGGCGCGGCTGCTCGCGGCCGTGTTCCGCCGCCGCGCCGCGGAGATGGCGGCGGCGACCGCGGGCCTTCTTGTCCTTGCGAGCGCGCTGATCGCAACCTACGCCGCCCACAAGCGCGCCCGGGCGCTGCTCGACTACGACGACCTGATCCACGCCGCCGAGCGGCTGCTGGCGACGGAGGGTAATGCGTCCTGGGTGCTCTACAAGCTCGACGGCGGCATCGATCACATCCTGATCGACGAGGCCCAGGACACTAATCCCGAGCAATGGCGCGTCGTCGCCGCGCTCGCCGCCGAATTCTTCGCCGGGCTCGGCCGGCACGAGGCGCTGGGCTCGAGCCCGCGCACGGTCTTCGCCGTCGGCGACGTGAAGCAGTCCATCTTCGGCTTCCAGGGCGCCGACCCGGACGCGTTTCTCGCCATGCGTAATATGTTCGAGGCCAAAGCCCGCGCGGTCGCGCGCGCTTTCCGGTCGGTGGAGTTGAATATCAGCTTCCGTTCCGTCGCCGCGGTGCTGGATGCCGTGGACGCGGTCTTCGCGCGGCCCGAAGCGGCGAGCGGCGTCAACCTCGACGGCGCGCCGATCCGCCATGCCGCCTTTCGCGCCGGGCACGGCGGGCTGGTGGAATTGTGGCCGCCGGTCGAGCCTAGGCCGTCCGACGATCTCCCAGCGTGGAAACCCCCGGTCGAGCGGACGCGGGGCGATTCGCCCGAGGTTCGCCTCGCCTCCCTGATCGCCCGGCGGATCGCCCGCATGGTGCGGGAGCGCGAGATGCTGCCCGCGCGCGCCCGTCCGATCCGTCCGGGCGATGTGATGGTTCTGGTTCGCCGCCGCACCGGGTTCGTGGACGCGCTGGTGCGCGCGCTCAAGGAGCTCGATATTCCCGCCGCCGGGGTGGACCGCCTGGTGCTGACCGAACACCTCGCGGTCATGGACCTGGTCGCGCTCGGGCGGTTCGCGCTTCTGCCCGAAGACGATCTCACGCTCGCGACCGTGCTCAAGAGTCCGCTGGTGGGATTGACGGAAGACGATCTTTTCCGCCTCGCCCACAAGCGGGATGGAAGCTTATGGCGGGCGCTGAACGCGCGGGCCGGCGAAAGTACTGCGTTCGCGCGCGCCCGCGACGATCTTGCAAACCTGCTGGCGCGGGCCGACTTCGTTCCCCCTTTCGAGTTCTACGCCGACGTTCTTGGCGCTAAGCGCGGGCGGGAGAAGCTGCTCTCCCGGCTCGGCCCCGACGCCGACGATCCGCTCACCGTGTTCCTCGACTTGGCGCTCGCATTCGAGCGCGCGCACCCGCCTTCGCTCGAGGGGTTTCTGCATTGGCTGGAGCGCGGCGCGGTCGAGGTCAAGCGCGACCTCGAACATGGCGCCGCCGACGCGGTGCGCGTGATCACGGTTCATGGCGCCAAGGGATTGCAGGCGCCGGTGGTGTTTCTGCCCGACACAATGCAAGTGCCGACCAAGGGATCGAAATTCTTCTGGACCGAGGCGGCGAATGATCCGAAGGCCGGCGCGGTTCCGCCCGATATCCTTCTTTGGCCGCCGACGCGCGCCTTCGCCGAAGAGGTGGCGGAGACCGAGCGGACGCGGGAGGCCGCGCTCGAAGCGAACGAGTTCCGCCGCCTGCTCTACGTCGCCATGACCCGGGCCGAAGACCGGCTCTACATTTGCGGTTGGCGAACCAAGAACAATCCGCCCGAGGGCAACTGGTACGAACTGGTTCGCGCCGGGCTCCAAGGCATCGCCGCGGAAACCGAGGATCCCTTCCTCAAGGAGGCCGGCGAGACGGCAGGCGCGACCGTGCTGCGCCTGGTCACGCCCCAGGCCGGGGACACCGCGCGCGAAGATAAGGCCCGAGTCGAGGGTGGAGCGCCCGAACCGCTGCCGTCCTGGGCGCGCGAGGCCGCCCCGCCGGAGCCCATGCCGGCGAAGCCGCTCGCGCCCTCCCGGCCGCCAGGGGATGAGCCGAGCTTGCCTTCGCCGCTCGGGCCGGACGGGGGTCTTCGCTTCCGGCGGGGAACGCTATTGCACCGGCTGTTGCAGTACCTTCCGAATGTCGCGCCGGAGCGGCGCATAGCGACGGCCCGTCGCTGGCTCGAACGCACCGCGCCCGATTTGGACCTCGAAACGCGCGCGCGGCTCGCGTCCGAAGCGCTCGGCCTCATCGCCGATCCCGCGTTCGCGCATCTGTTCGGGCCGGAAAGCCGGGCCGAGGTGCCGATCGCGGGCACGGTCGGCTCCGTCGCCGTCGCCGGGCAGGTGGACCGGCTGGCGGTTTCGACCGAATCGGTCTTTGTCCTCGATTACAAGACCCACCGCCAAGCGCCCGCGAACGAATCGCAGGTGCCCGAAGTCTATCTCCGCCAGATGGCGCTTTACCGGGCGCTGCTCGCGCGCGCCTTTCCGGGGCGGACGGTCCGTTGCGGGTTGCTTTGGACCGAAGGGCCGCGAATCATGGAGTTGTCGGATGCCGCGCTCGATCGGTTCGTGCCCGAATCAAATCCGCCGGCGCGGGGTTGACGCGCCCCCATCCCGCACCTAAATTTCCTCGGCCGCGAAATCCCGACGTTTCCGATAAGAAGGCCCCCATGAGCAAGCCAATCACCGACTCCTCGTTCGACGCCGATGTCCTCAAATCCTCCGGCCCGGTGCTGGTGGATTTCTGGGCCGAATGGTGCGGCCCCTGCCGGCAGATCGCTCCGGCGCTCGAGGAGATTTCCACCGAGCTGAACGGGCGGGTGACGATCGCCAAGCTCAACGTGGACGACAACCCGGTCGCGCCGTCCCGCTACGGCGTGCGTGGAATCCCGACGCTGATCATCTTCAAGGGCGGCCAGGTCGCCGCGACCAAGGTCGGCGCCCTGCCCAAGAACAAGCTCAAGGAATGGATCGAGTCGGTGATCTGACCGCGCGGCGGCGAATCCCGCCGCACATATTCATATTGCGCCCCTACCGGGGCGCGGCGTCTTTCCCTCAATCCAAAAGCCCGGCCCTGCGGCCGGGCTTTTCGCTTTTCACCAGTCGTTGCGCATCCGGCGCAAGCGCAGGAACACTTCTTCCGGATCGGGTTTCTCGGGCAGGTCGGGAAAAACCTCGCGCAAGCGGCGGATCACGCTCGGGCTCGAAAGTCGGAAGAAGGTGTTGATTTTCCTCTCGACGCCGATGGTGGTGGGAACCCTCTGCTCGGGCGGCTGCGCGCGCGCGCCCTTCAGCATCTCGGCCGCGAGCGCGTTGTCAGGCTCCCGGTCCAAGGTGAATCCGAGGTTGTTCTCGATGTAGTCGTGGCCGGGAAAGACGAGGGTATCGTCGGGCAGGGCGAAAAGCTGGGTGACGAAGGTGCGGTAGAGCTCCTTCGGGTGCCCGCCGTTGTGGCAGTTGCCGGCGCCGGCGTTGAACAGCGTATCGCCGCAAAAGAGGCCGGGCTGGCCCGCGTGCGCCAGCAGGCAGACGTGGCTCATGGTGTGTCCGGGCGTATCCAGGACCTCGAGTTCCACCGTGCGGCCAACCTTGATCGTGTCGCCCGCGGCAAGTCCCCGGTCCATCCCCGGAATCCGGTCCTTGGCGTTCTTGTGGGCGAGCAGCTTCGCTTTCGTCGCTTC